>NZ_JBAHUR010000002.1:300000-458914 GCF_036689815.1 Magnetovibrio sp. PR-2
AACACCGTGCGCATCACCAACGATTTTCTGGAGCGCGTGCTGCAAGACGGTGAGTGGGAACTGATCCGCCGCACCGACGGCACCGTGCACAAGCGCATCAAAGCACGCGATTTGTGGGACGACATTGGCAACGCTGCCTGGGCATGCGCCGATCCGGGTCTGCAATTCGACACCACCATTAACGAATGGCACACGTGTCCCGAAAGTGGCCGCATCAACGCGTCCAACCCGTGTTCGGAATACATGTTCCTGGACGACACGGCGTGCAACTTGGCGTCATTGAACCTGCACACGTTCCAAAAAGCAGATTCAACCCTGGACGTCCCGGCCTTTGAACATGCCGTGCGTTTGTGGACCGTGACCTTGGAAATTTCCGTGCTGATGGCGCAATTCCCGTCCGCTGAAATCGCCAAGCTGTCTTACGAATACCGCACGCTGGGCCTGGGCTTTGCCAACATCGGCGGCTTCTTGATGGCCGGTGGTCATTCTTACGACAGTGACGAAGGGCGCGCCATTTGTGGGGCTATCTCTGCACTTATGACCGGTGTGTCTTACGCCACGTCTGCCGAAATGGCGGGCGAGCTGGGTGCGTTCCCGGGGCATGACAAAAACGCCGACGCCATGTTGCAAGTTATCCGCAACCACCGCCGCGCGGCACATTCCGAAGCCACCGGCTACGAAGGCCTTTCGGTCCTGCCCGTTCCGTTGGACGCAGACAGCAGCCCCGACGGCGCCGTTGTTGTGGCCGCCCGCGAATCCTGGGACTTGGCGTTGGAGCTTGGCCAGCAACACGGTTATCGCAACGCCCAAACCACCGTGATCGCCCCGACCGGCACCATCGGCTTGGTCATGGATTGCGACACCACGGGGATCGAGCCGGACTTCGCGCTTGTGAAGTTCAAAAAGCTCGCAGGCGGCGGTTACTTCAAAATCATCAACCGCATGGTGCCGCGCGCGTTGGAGCACATGGGCTATAACGAAGCCGAAATCGAAGCGATTGAACGCTACGCCCTGGGCCACGGTTCGTTGAAAAACTTCGACGGCTCCATCAGCCATGCCGTCTTGGCGGAAAAAGGCTTCAACACCGAAGTCCTCACCGCCTTGGAAGGTGCATTGAAAGACGCGTTCGACATCAAGTTCGCGTTCAACAAATGGACCTTGGGCGAAGAGTTCTGCACCAACACGCTGGGCATCGAAGCTTCGGTCTTAGACGACATGTCGTTCGATATGCTGGCACACTTGGGCTTTTCCAAAGCCGACGTCGAAGCCGCCAACACCTATGTATGTGGCGCTATGACCTTGGAAGGTGCCCCGCACTTGGCCGACGAACACCTAAGCGTGTTCGATTGCGCCAACCCGTGTGGCCGCATCGGCAAGCGCGCACTCAGCGTCGAAAGCCACATCCGCATGATGGCGGCAAGCCAGCCGTTCATCACAGGTGCCATTTCCAAAACCATCAACATGCCCAACGAAGCCACGGCAGAAGATTGCAAAGAAGCCTACATGCTGTCTTGGCAACTGGGTCTGAAAGCCAACGCGCTCTATCGCGACGGCTCCAAACTCAGCCAACCGCTGCAAGCCTCTTTGATCGACGACGATTTGGACGACGATGAAGAAAGCCTGTCCGAAGCTTACAACGACAACGCTGCCGCAGCGGCGCGTGCCGAGATCATCACCGAGCGTGTGATCGAACGCATGATTGAGCGCGAAAAATTGCCCGATCGCCGCAAAGGCTACACCCAAAAAGCCATCGTTGGCGGACACAAAGTCTACCTGCGCACGGGTGAATACGACGACGGGCGCATCGGTGAGGTCTTCATCGATATGCACAAAGAAGGTGCGGCGTTCCGCTCTTTGATGAACAACTTCGCCATCGCGATTTCCATCGGCCTGCAATACGGCGTTCCGCTGGAAGAGTTCGTCGAAGCGTTCACGTTCACGCGCTTTGAGCCGTCGGGCTTGGTCGAAGGCAACGACACCATCAAGATGGCCACGTCTATTTTGGACTACATCTTCCGCGAACTGGCCGTGTCTTACTTGTCGCGCAGCGATTTGGCCCACGCCAAGCCTGCGGACCTGATGCCCGACGCCATGGGTGAAGGCCATGACGAAAGCGACATGGACACCATGGAAGAAGCCATCACGGCGGTTGAAAAACTGACCAGCCAAGGCTTCGTGCGCTCGCAAAAGCTCACCGTTATCAAAGGCGGCGCGTCTGAGAAAAAAGTCGAGCCGGCTCCGGCGGTTGCCCAAGAAACCCAAGCCGTCGCTGCCGCTGGTGGTTCGGCTGGCGGTGTTCCGCAATCGCTTTCGGGCGGTGCCATGGAAACCAACACGGGTGGCGGCACCATGAACGTGGAAAGCACGTTGGTGGAAACGGTCGACATCCATATGGAACGTGTGCGTGAAGCGCGTATGCGCGGCTACGAAGGGGACAGCTGTCCCGAATGCGGTAACTTCACGCTGGTGCGCAACGGCACCTGCCTGAAGTGCGATACCTGCGGTGGAACGACGGGCTGTTCTTAAGAGAACGCGTCGTCCCACCTTCGGGTTTTCCTGTGGGGTATGCCCCACACCCCGGCGGTGGAACGACGGGCTGTTCTTAACCGAACAGGCTGTTCCAAGCGGCTCCCCGCTTGCCGACCACCACGCTGAAACGAATGCTTTCAGCCCGGCAAGAAGACAACTTCGGGGAAGCGCGTTTGGGATAAAGCCCCTGTCATCCGGGCCCCTCTGGGGGAATATACCAAAGGTTTCGGCCCGGCCACCCAGGACCAAATACAAAAGGACGCAGAAAAATCTGCGTCCTTTTTGTTTGGTTCTCCCCCTTTGTGTTATGATTTAACCAAAGAGAACGAGGAGCTTTCATGACACGTTTCGCCATTGTTTTGGGCCTGTGCGCCATAATCCTCACCCTGCCCGCCCCTGCCCACGCAGACCCAGGCTCTGACGCTTACAACCGGGGCGACTATGGCAAGGCCATAGAAGCGTGGCGCAAAGAGGCCTATTCCAATCCTCAATTCGCTTACAATCTGGGCTATATGTATGAAACCGGCCAGGGCACCACACCGGATCCGCAAGAAGCGTTTAAGTGGTACGAAGAAGCCGCCCGCGATGCGCGCGGCGATGGCTACAAAGAACTCAAACGCGATGCTGTGCATGCGTTGGTGCGCATCGTCATCACGACGAAAAACCCAAAACGCATTGCCACGGCTTCGAAGTACATCAGCACTCATGCGATGAAAACCGGCAACCCGTTAAGCCTGCGCTATCGTGGCTTATTAATGGAATTTCAGGCCGACGATTCCATTGCGCGCAAAATCCGCAATGCCCAAAACCCCATGGAAGCGGCCTATGGCTACCTGCGCGTCGCTGCCGAGCGCGGCTCAACCGCAGCCAAAGCAGAAGCGTCCCGGGTGTTCAAAAAGGTCAAAGATAAACAAGCCGCCAAGCGCGCCGTGAAACGCACCCGCAAAGAATTGAAACGCAATGGCGTGAAGTAACGGCTATATCCGGTCGCTGTCCGGTCCGCTTTCTCTGTCGCC
The DNA here is from genome assembly GCF_036689815.1 of Magnetovibrio sp. PR-2. NCBI lineage: Bacteria > Pseudomonadati > Pseudomonadota > Alphaproteobacteria > Rhodospirillales > Magnetovibrionaceae > Magnetovibrio > Magnetovibrio massiliensis. The sequence goes on from NZ_JBAHUR010000002.1 coordinate 303,546, forward strand.
GTCCTGATCTTCGGGGTGAACGCGGCGGATTAAGATGTCACCATTTTCTAAAATGACCGGCGCTTCGTATTGGGGAATGGATTTCATAAACAGTTTCAGCGCCATCATCACCGAGCGCATGGAGTCTTCAATCATCTCACGCGGGTCTTGTTTGGGCTCATGCCCATCTGCCAGGGCTGATCCCATGGGCGCGCTCAAAGCCGCCACGACAAATACGACGCTCAACAAACGGGTTTTCGACATACGCTTTGATCCTCCTCAGATGTTTGGCAAGTTTAGCATGCTTGGCGCTTTATTTCTTGCCCTAGCCTCTCCATATAAAAGCAAAAGGAGGCCTGATTATGACGAAACCACACGTAGCGGCTTGTCAGCCCACAGAAGTCGAACTGGTTGAAGGCAAAAAATACGCCTGGTGTGCTTGCGGATATTCCGAAAAACAGCCGTTTTGCGACGGTGCGCACAAAAAATGCGAACTGCGCCCACTGGTATTTACCGCCAAAAAGACGGAGAAAGCTTGGCTCTGCCAGTGCAAATACTCCAAAAACCCACCCTATTGCGATGGTTCGCACACGGACATTTTGTCCGATGTCACTTAATTCAGTTTGTATTCAGGTGTAGAATAATAAGATGTTCAAAACAGTGGAGCACGACATATGACTGTATGGAAAAAAGCCGTCTCAGTGGCCCTGGTGGGATCGACCCTAATGTTGGGCGCTTGCGCCAACACGGGCGAACAACCGGGTCAGAAAGAAACCCTCGGCACCGTTGCCGGCGCGGTTTTGGGCGGCATTATCGGCTCGAAGCTTGGTGATGGCGAAGGCCGTCTGTGGGCCACAGGCGCAGGTGCTGCGCTCGGCGCTTGGCTGGGCAACAACATCGGCCGCTCACTGGACGAACAAGACAAGGCCATGTTGGGCAGCACGTCCCAAGCGGCCTTTGAACACACCCAAACCGGCACCACATCAAGCTGGAGAAACCCCGATTCCGGTAACAGCGGATCGGTGACCCCGACACGGACCTTCCAACAATCCAACGGCACCTATTGCCGCGATTTCGAACAGGTCGTGCGGGTTGACGGGCAAGACGAAACCGCCATGGGCACGGCTTGCCGCCAAACAGATGGAACGTGGGTGGTTATGAATGATTAATAATCATTCGTAGGTGCAGAAATACGCCGTGTCTTGCGCCACCTGCAGCTGGAAGCTTTCGTTCGCGTCCACTTCGAAAGAAGAGCCGGACGCGAACGTTTGCCAATCGCTTGCACCGGGCAATTTAACCGTCAGCGCACCCGACACCACGGTCATGACTTCTTTTTTGGACGTGGAAAATTCGTAATCCCCCGGCGCCATGACGCCCACGGTGGCGGGCAGGTCTTCGCCTGCAAACGCGATGGATTTGACTTTGCCGTCGAAATATTCGTTAACGTCGAACACGTGAGCTCTCCTTCAATGCAATTTGGTTGGCGCATGTAATCCAATCTGACGCCCGTGTGCAAGGAGAATTGAAAACTTGCCACCTTGGGCTTACTCTCTTTCCCAACAGATGTTCTCATTTAAGGAAATTTACATGTCCGCCATCGACGCCCGTCTGGCCGAACTGGGCCTGAGCCTACCCGAAGCCGCCGCCCCTGCCGCCAATTATGTGCCCTACGTGCAAACCGGAAACCTGGTGGTCGTGTCCGGCCAAATCACGCTGGAAAATGGCACACTCCAATACGTCGGACGCGTCGGCCAGGACTTCACCACCGAAGAAGCCTACGAAGCCGCAAAACTTTGCGGTCTCAACCTCATCGCGCAAGTCAAAGCCGCCTGCGGTGGCGACTTGGACCGCGTTAAACGGGTGGTACGTTTGGGCGGTTTTGTGAACTGCACGAATGAGTTCACCGACCAGCCCAAAGTCATCAATGGCGCGTCCGACTTGATGGCCGAGGTGTTCGGCGACAAAGGTAAGCATGCCCGCGCCGCCGTGGGCGTCAACACCCTGCCCTTGGGCGTCGCGGTGGAGGTCGAGGGCATGTTTGAAATCGACTAGCCCGGCTTAAGTCACCTCTTTACGTCAACGTCGTCAGAAACTGCACCAACTTGACCGCCCCCCCGACCAACTGTTGTGTGTTTGCGGCCGCGTTGATTTCGGCTTCGATCTCTTCCATTTTTTGGACATCCGCGTCGGAGGCTTGAATTCCCGGCGTAATAATCAAAGCGGTTCGGGCATCGCTGACTTTTGCATAAGCCTCGTTCACAGAAGGTTTGAGCGCATTCGCTGTGTCCCAATCTTCTGCCTGCACCGCCTTGCGGTATTCCATGTCCAGTGTGTACGCTGCGTCCTTGGCTTTGGCGTAAACGACTTCATCATTGTCCGTTGCAGAATCTGCCATGGTCAGTTCCCCTTATGAATTACTTGGATTGCAAGGATTGTAAGGCTTGAGTGAACAGAAGCTTCATCTCGTCATCGCCGTTGATCGTCGTCACGATGTCGTCGACCTTGCCCTGAAGCTTGGTGAAGTCGCGGCCCGTAAGCTGAGAAGCGATGTCAAACGAAATGCCGATACCTTCGACGATATCGTCAAGGGTAACCATGCCATAATCTTCCGTGAGCTCCTTGAGCTTCATCCCCATGATGGCGGCTTTGGTCGCCGCCTCGACAACTTGACGGTTTGCCTGCAGTTCGGCTTGCGCCAAATCATCCACGCTTTTCGCCAGAACCTTCATGCGGAATTGTTTTTCGCTTTTGGCCAAGGTCTTGTCATCGCGCACGGCATTGATTTGGGTCAACAAACCGACCCGTTCTCTCATAAATTCGACGGGGTATTTTTGCTGATTGTGCGCCAAAGCTGCCATGCTGGCCGCTAATTTCTTGATCAGCGGGGCGGCTTGTTCAACGGAGTCCGCCGCCAACACACTGCCTTTATCCAAAGAGCCGAACACCTTGGAAAACTGAATGTATTGCTGTTTCAGTTTGTCGTATTTCGCCTGACGGACCGGCTCACCGGGAGAGACTTGGGGCTTGTAAATGTTCACCCACGTTTCAAATTGTGACGGGGCGACATCACCCGAGCCCGAAAGCGCCTGGCTGACAAACTGGGAATTTTTTTGCTGATCGGTCAAAGCGATTTGCGTCACTTCGCGATGCGCATTCGCTTGGGCAAGATCAATAGCGCTGATCGATTGGGCGCTGAACTGGCTTGCGCCGAGTTGCAAGGTTTTGGCTTTTTCTGAACACCCCGTGATGACCAACGTCAGAGCACAAACCGCCAAAACGGCTAAGAAACCATTGTTTTCTTTCATCTCACTCCCTTTCGTACGACTGATGCATCGCCCCGATTTGTTCCCCACACGACCATCAGTAAAAACAATTCATCATTGGTTCAATCATATACACACGACTATAGGGAGTCCATTCCATGGATAGAGAAAAACACGTCAATGCAATTTATAAGTGTTGATTATAGGGCTCAGTTCTTTCCCCTTGCTTCACGCTCCCTTCGCTCACATATCTTTTCCATGCCCGACGGTTCCGAACAGTTTCAAATCTCACTCACCGAACACTTAGCCGAAATCCCTGCTCATGACTGGGATGCCTGCGCTGGCGCGGACAATCCGTTTTTGTGCCACGCGTTCTTGAGCGCGTTGGAAGACAGCGGCTCGGTCTCAGCCCAAGCGGGTTGGGCACCGCGACACGTCCTCATTCATGATGAGGCCGGGCAATTGGTGGCTTGTGCGCCGCTGTATCTGAAGGGCAATTCATCCGGCGAGTACGTGTTCGACTGGAATTGGGCCGAGGCCTATCAGCGCGCAGGGGGCGAGTATTACCCCAAGCTGCTGTGCGCCGTGCCGTTTACGCCCGTCACAGGGCCAAGATTGTTGGTGAGAAACGGCTTGAGCTCCGCAGTCTCCGCCGAGCTCAAACGCCAACTTATCGGGGCCATGGCCAGCGTCGCCAAAAGCGCCAACTTATCCAGTGTGCACCTCAACTTCCTCATGGAAGACGACCGGGCTGTCTGCGACGACATCGGCGTGTTGGCCCGCGTTGGCCTGCAATATCATTGGACCAACGACGGCTATGACAGCTACGACGACTTTTTAGGTGCGCTGTCGTCGCGCAAACGCAAGGCGTTGAAAAAAGAGCGCCGCGAGGCCCAAAAAGACGTTGAAATTGAACGCCTCAGCGGCTCCGACATCCAGCCGCACCACTGGGACGCCATGTATCGGTTCTATTTAGACACAGGCGCGCGCAAATGGGGCCAGCCTTACCTCAACCGCCCATTCTTTGACCTGTTAGGCAAGGGCATGGCAGACCGCATCGTGTTGGTGATGGCCAGCCAAGACGGCGAAATCGTCGCCGGGGCGTTGAACCTCGTCGGCTCTGAGGCGCTCTATGGCCGCTATTGGGGGTGTTCGAAGGACATTCGCTATCTGCATTTTGAGCTCTGCTACCACCAAGCCATCGACGAAGCCATTGCCCGCGGGCTAGACCGGGTAGAGGCCGGAGCCCAGGGCGAGCACAAGATTGCCCGGGGCTACCTGCCCACCCTCACCCACTCGGCTCATTTCATCCGCGACGCCAATTTCAGCGCCGCCATCAAAGATTTCTTAATCCATGAGCGTCAAGCTATAGAGCATGAATTCAAAATCTTGATGGAAGACAGCCCTTATAAAATGGGCTGAGGAAATGTATGAAAAACCTTTGGAAACTGGGCCTTGTGGGGCTGGCACTGAGTCTGTGGACCGCTGATGCAAGCGCCATCTCAATCAACAAGTGCGCCCAGATGCTCACGGACAAGGCCGGGCGCCAGACCATCTTCAACCGCTGCACCAAGTGCATCACCGTGTCGGTGGAACGCCGCCGTCCGGGCAATTCCAACTCCATCCCCAACATGCGCACCTACAACATCGGGGTGGGTTCAAAACAGCCCCTACCGTTTCGCGGCCCGGGCCTGACGCGCATCACCAACGAAACCGTGTGTCCGCAGGCTGTACGCTAGGCTCAGCCCCCCTTAATGTGGAACCGTGACGATGGCGCTTTGTTCCGTCAAAGCGGCCAATACGCCCGCCCAGCCGTTGCGGCGTGCTTCGCGTTTGGCCCCGTCGAGGCCCAAATGGCGGCTCAGTAATATGGCGAGTTGGTGGTTGGCGTTGAATTTCCGACCGTTGTAAACGTTCATGCTCATGTGAAGGCTCCCATCTCAGATCATCTGTCCCCCTCTCTACGTTGAACGCGAGGAAACGGATCTCTGTGACGCGGAAAATTGCCTTGCGCGCCACATTTCTGGGGATAACTCCCCTATGAGAGTATTCGGTGGGTGTTTACGACTTCACCACCGCAGGCACAGAGCCCTTGGCCGTTTTCGCCGGAAGACCGACCTTTTTGCCACCTGAGCGCTTTGTCTTCGGGGGTTTGGCCTTCGGTTCTGGGAAGTCGAAAACGATTTTGTTGTCTTCGACCTTCACCAAGACCTCACCACCGCTGGCAAGGCTGCCAAACAGCAGTTCTTCGGACAGCGGGCGCTTGATGTGCTCTTGGATAACACGGCCCAACGGGCGGGCACCAAAGTTGCGGTCATAACCTTTTTTGCCCAACCATTCACGTGCATCGTCGGTCAGTTCGATGGTGACGTTGCGTTCACCCAGTTGGACTTCCAGTTCCATAATGAACTTGTCGACCACGCGAGACATAACCTTCGGCGACAGGTTCGCGAACGGGATAATGGAATCCAAACGATTGCGAAACTCCGGCGTGAACATTTTTTCAATGGCTTCCGTGTCGTCGCCTTCGCGGGCTCCCCGCTCGAACCCGATGGCCGGCTTGGCCAATTCGGTCGCTCCGGCGTTGGTGGTCATAATCAACACCACGTTACGGAAATCGATGGATTTGCCGTTGTTGTCGGTGAGCTTGCCGTGGTCCATGACCTGCAACAATATGTTGAACAAGTCCGGGTGAGCTTTCTCAATCTCGTCCAGCAACAACACACAATGGGGTTGCTGATCGACGGCATCGGTGAGCAGGCCGCCCTGATCAAAGCCGACGTAGCCCGGCGGGGCACCGATGAGGCGTGAGACCGAGTGACGCTCCATGTATTCCGACATATCGAAACGCACCAATTCCACACCCATGGTCATGGCGAGCTGGCGTGCGACCTCGGTTTTGCCGACACCCGTGGGGCCGGAGAACAGGTAAGAGCCGATGGGCTTGTCCGGTTCGCGCAACCCCGCGCGGGCCAACTTGATGGAGCTGGACAACGCCGTGATGGCCTTGTCCTGGCCATAAACCATCGACTTAAGATCACGCTCTAAGTTCTTGAGAACTTTAACATCATCACTGGAAACGGATTTCGGTGGGATGCGCGCAATTTTGGCCACAATGGCTTCCACATCTTTGACGGAGACGTTCTTTTTGCGCTTGTTTTCGGGCACCAGCATGCGCGATGCACCGACTTCATCAATCACGTCGATGGCTTTGTCAGGCAGTTTGCGGTCATTGATGTAACGGTCTGCAAGCTCGACAGCAGCGCGCAGCGCCGGGTCGGTGTAGTGCACATTGTGGTGCTCTTCATAGTACGGCTTGAGCCCCTTCAAGATCTTCACCGTGTCATCCACAGAGGGCTCGTACACATCGATTTTTTGGAAACGGCGCACCAGTGCGCGGTCCTTTTCGAAGTGATTGCGATACTCCTTATAGGTTGTCGACCCGATGCAGCGCAGCGACCCGTTCGCCAGCGACGGCTTTAAGATATTGGACGCATCCATGCTACCACCCGACGTTGAGCCCGCACCGATAACGGTGTGAATTTCGTCGATGAACATGACGTTGTTCACGTCCTCTTCCAGCTCTGTAATCACGGCTTTCAGACGTTCTTCGAAGTCGCCACGATAGCGTGTTCCGGCCAGAAGCGCGCCCATATCCAGGGCCCAGATTTGCGCTTCAAGCAGAACTTCCGGCACGTCTTTTTCATGGATGCGACGGCCCAAACCTTCAGCAATAGCGGTTTTGCCGACGCCGGGGTCACCGACATATAGCGGGTTGTTTTTGGTGCGGCGGCACAGCACTTGGATGGTGCGTTCGACCTCTTCCGTGCGGCCAATCAGCGGATCGATTTTACCGTCGGCGGCTTTTCTGTTGAGGTTCACACAGTAGGTCTCCAACGCTTCGGAGCCCTTTTTCACCATGCCCTCTTCGTCCATGTCTTCTTCCGCGCCGGACACCAGGCGTTCTTCAGACTGACCGGGAGCTTTGGCGATGCCGTGAGAGATATAATTCACCGCGTCCAAGCGCGTCATGTCTTGTTCTTGCAGGAAATACACCGCGTGGGATTCCCGTTCCGAGAACAGTGCGACCAAAACATTGGCGCCCGTAACCTCTTCGCGGCCGGACGATTGCACATGAATGATGGCGCGCTGAATGACGCGTTGGAAACCTGAGGTCGGTTTCGGGTCTTCTAAGCCGTCCAAGGGCGGCAAGACCAGCTCATTTTCCAAGAAATCAGAGATATCGCCCTGGATTTTCTCCAAATCCACGTCGCAGGCCCGCAAAACAGAAACCGCGTCCGGATCGTCGGACAGCGACATCAGCAAGTGTTCCAAGGTTGCAAATTCGTGGCGGTATTCACCTGCAATATTCAGGGCACGGTGCAGAGTTTGTTCTAAATTTCTAGATAGCATTCGCTTATGTTCTCCGCTCTAAGACGCCTTTTCGGGGGCTATTAAAAAATGGCTTTCTTCTTACTTAGGCATCTTTTTCGATTGTGCACTGTAAAGGATGCTGATTTTGTCGCGCCAGGTCCATGACCTGGTTGGCCTTGGTTTCCGCAACTTCGTGCGTGTATACGCCGCACACGCCCACGCCCTTTTGGTGGACATGCAGCATGATCTGTGTGGCTTCTTCCGCCGATTTGTTGAAGATGTGCTCCAAAATGTGGACGACGAACTCCATCGGTGTGTAGTCGTCGTTGAGCATCAACACCTTGTACATGGACGGTTTTTTGGTTTTAGGTCGGGTTTTGAGCACCAGACCGGTATCGCCGTCGTCATCACGACCGCCGTCTTGCCCACCGCCTGCGGGGCCCATTGTTACGAATACGTCTTTTCTTTCGGTCACTTAAGGTATGTCCTCAGTTTTCAATTCGGCGGGGAGGTGCCGGGAATCACACTGTCTAAACCATGATACCGCGAACGCCGGGTGGCGTAAAATCACCCAAATGGTTGGTTTTGTCTGATTTGGGGGTAAATGAACAAAAATCCAGCCCCCGACGTTAACTTTTTGCACCCGGTTGCGAATGTGTAACAGTGCTCCGATATGTTTGCGGGGGTGTGACAGCAGGAGGACCCAATGGCCCACAATTCCCAAAAAGTAACGTTTTCAGGTGGCAGCGGCGAACAGCTCGCCGCGCGTCTCGACCTGCCTGATGGGCCTGTACGCGCCTATGCGTTGTTTGCGCACTGCTTCACGTGCTCCAAGGACCTCAAAGCCGTGAGCCGCTTGGCGGGCGGGCTGACACGCCACGGGATCGCCGTGCTGCGCTTCGATTTCACCGGATTAGGCAGCTCTGAGGGCGAGTTCGCCAACACCAACTTCACATCCAACATCCAAGACCTGATCAAAGCCGCCGATTGGCTGCGCGACAACCATCAAGCCCCGCAAATCCTCATCGGCCATTCTTTGGGGGGAGCCGCGGTTTTGGCCGCTGCCGCCCACGTTCCCGAAAGCAAAGCCGTCGCCACCATCGGAGCCCCCTTCGATCCTGAGCACGTCACCGCCAACTTCGGCGAAGCGGTTTGTGAGATCAAAGAAAAAGGCCGCGCAGAAGTGAACCTGGGCGGGCGTCCGTTTGTCATTGAAAAGCAGTTCTTGGACGATATCTCCGCTCACAATCAAAAAGAGGCCATTGCAGGCCTTAAACGCGCGCTCTTAATCTTTCACGCGCCGCGCGACGAAGTGGTGGGCATTGATAACGCCGAACAGATCTTCTTGGCCGCCAAACACCCCAAAAGCTTCGTGTCTTTGGACGATGCGGACCACCTGATGCACAACGCCGACGACGCGGTCTATGTCTCCGGCGTCATCGCCGCCTGGGCGGACAGTTACATCGCACCGCATGACGAAGACGGCCAGACTTTGGACATCCCCGAAGGCGACGTGGTGGTGTGGGAAACCGGCGGGGGCAAGTTTCAACAGCACGTCTTGGTCGGCGGGCATCATTACTTCAAAGCCGACGAGCCTGTGAGCTTCGGCGGCATGGATTCCGGCCCCTCGCCCTATGACTTGTTATTGGCGAGTTTGGGGGCCTGCACGTCCATGACCATCCGCATGTACGCCGATCACAAAAAACTGCCGCTAGAAAACGTCACGGTGCGCCTCAACCACGAAAAAATCCACGCCGAGGACTGCCACGAGTGCGAAACCCCAAACGGCAAGATTGATGTGATTGAACGCGAAGTGGTGCTGAACGGCGACTTGGATGAGGCGACGCGCGAACGTTTGTTGAAGATCGCCGACAAATGCCCCGTGCACAAAACGCTGCATTCAGAAATTAAGATTGTGACGCATGAGGGCTGAGAATTTTAGGCCTCACTGGACTCCAACACATCCAGTTCAAAATAAAATGTCGAGCCCTCGCCCTCTTGGGATTCGAAGCCGATGGTGCCTTGGTGTTGTTGGACAATGGCTTGGGCGATGCTGAGGCCCAGGCCGGAGCCTTTGTGCAGTCCACGTTCTTGAGCGCTGCTTTGGGAAAACTTCTCAAAGATTTTGTCTTGGAATTCTTCCGATATACCGCAGCCGTGATCCACCACTGAAATCCGTGCGGTCGTGTTTTCGCGGGTTATGGAGACAAACACCGTGTTGCCTGCTTCGGAAAACTTCGCCCCGTTGGACAAAAGGTTGGTCAGCACCTGACCCAGCTTAAAGCGGTCGCCGCGCACTTGGGCGTCTTGGGCTTCGGACACCAGCTCCAACTTCACACCTAAGCCGGTGGCGTAGCTTTGGTTATGTTCAATCTCTTGGATAACCAAATCATGCAACCCGATGTCTTCCAACTGCAGGGCCACTTTGCCGGAAATGATCTTTTCCATATCCAAGATGTCGTTGACCAACAGCACCAAACGCTCAGTATTTTTGTTGGCGGTGTCCAACAGCTTTTTCGGATCGTCCGCCAAGTCCGTGAGGAAATGATTGGCGAGAAGCTCCAAGGAGCCTTTGATGGACGTCAGAGGCGTGCGAAGCTCGTGGCTGACGATGGACAACAAGTCAGACTTCGCCCGGTTGGCCGTGACGGCGGCTTCTTCGGATTGTTTGAGCTCTTGGGTTTTTTCTTCGACCGCCTGTTCCAAATAAACTTGCTGGCGTTGCACCATGTCCGCTTGACGCCACAACGACCACGCAAAAATCACCATGATCAAAGTCGAAATGGCGCCGACGATCAAAGCCACAAGACTGTCCGTCAGCCAGCCGTCAAGAATGGACTCATAGGTCTGCGTCAGCACCACCACCAACGGCATGGTCGTTAGGCTTTGATAGGTCAGGATGCGGTTCTTTTGATCGATCGATGTGCGATCGTGAAAAATGCCTTCGGGGGCTTTGGGCAGCGCCTCGGTAAAGAACGGGTTTTCGGCGAAGTTGCGTTCAAAAAAGAGCTTCTTAAACGGTGTGCGGGCGACAAAGTTGCCGTCATGACGCACCAAGGCCACGGACGCGTTTGTCGGCAAATCGAACGTCCCGTATAGCTCGCCAAAGGTCTCCAACAAAATGGAGCCCAAAATAACCCCACCGAACGTGCCGTCCGGATTGATCCGCGGGTAAGAAACCGGAATGAACCAGATCTTGTTCACCCGGCCCTCGATTGCACGACCGACGAACAACTGCCCACCTGTTAAGTTTTCGGCATCCGCAAAGGTGCGGAAGTATTCCCTGTCGGACACATCGATGGGGTTTATTGTCATATACCCCCCCTTACGATCCGAAATCGCCGCCTGAACCAGTGTGCCGTTTGCATCCACGGCCACCAATGACAAAAGCGGTTTGTGATCCTTCACGCTTTCCGCAAGCAATTGGGTCACGCGTTTTGACATAATCGGTTGCGGGCCCAAATCGCCAACGGCGTTTGAAACTTCTTTGAGCTGGTGGCGGATCAGATCGAACGAGGTTTCGGTGTGCGCCGTTAAGCTGCGCACCAAGTTCTGCGAAACCACGGTCGCGGTTTCAAACCGGTCGTTGTGGATTCTGTTAATATCGTAGCCCACCAACCCCCAAATCGAGCACAGGACAAACACCAGCAACACCGCAACGTTGCGCTTCAAAGAGGCTTTGTGAACGGGTTTGGATAAGAGCGGGTGCATAGCGGGAGCTATTTTGTCGTATCAACAAGGACTTAGGCAAGAAAAAAGACCCGGTGGATACTTCCACCGGGTCTTAAGGCCCCGCTGCCATAAGGGGGGTATGGGGAGGTGAGAATTAGGCAGCGGTCTTGGAAACCAGATCCTTGTAGGCGGTACCAAATTGGGCAGTCAGCGGTTCGCTAACTTCGTTTGCCAGCTTCATCGCGGTTTCGCTGATGGTTTTGCTGGTTTCAACGGCTGCTTCGAAACCGGATTGGGCCAGTTTCAAGTTTGCTTCGCTGAGTTCTTCGGGAGATTTGCAGTCGCTCAGGGTTTTGGCTGCGTCCGTGTTGAAGCGAACAGCTTCTTTAGCGGCTTTGAAGAACAGGTCGTTCATGGTTTGGAAGCCTGCGACGTATGCTTCGGAAGCTTTCACGGCTGCGTCGATGTTTTCGCGGCCCAGGAAGTCCATGCCTTCAAATGCTTGAGCGGCTTTAACTTGCTCGGTGCTGGCTTTGATTGCAGCATCAAGGTTTTCTTTGATCATGTCGGTGGTGGCCTCGAAGTTTTCGGCTGCGGTGTCGATTGCGGTTGCTGCCGGGGTCGTGGAGGCTTTTTTCTTGGCGGTCATAACTTCATCACTCCTATTGGGATAAGTCCTGAATTATGAAACTCTCTACCTAGAGTTTCGTGAATATCAGGTCCCGGGGTGCCTCCCGAGGTCCTGCTTACGGATATGAATTTATGTTGCACTGCACAAAAAGTCAATATCTTTTTTTGCAGTGCACAATTTTATCACCAAATTGCAACAAAAACATAACGTTAGACTTATGCCTCTTTTCAGTTTCTTTTTCCTCCCCGCCAGACTCTTAACTTTTTTTTGAGGCAATTTTGCCAAAATAGTCAGACATACTCTCTCTATTGAGGGCGAAACGCTTGCACGAAGGCACGCTTTCCCCAACAATATGTGTGTATGGACTTCAGCCGGGCGGCAAAGAGACGCAAAAGTGCAATGCCGTGCGAAATGCAATACACGTCCATTCGGGCAAGTCAGATAAGGGACGCAATGGCCTCCAACAGCGTACACGACGCAGAAGCGCCTGCTCGTACACAGAAGCAAATTGCCTCTCGCTTCCATATCCGGATCACAAGCCTGTTTGGTCTTCTGGTCTTGTTGGGAGGGTTTGTGCTGGCCCCTGCCCCGGCGGAGGCCAAGTACGCCTCGTTTGTCATTGATGCCCAAACCGGACAAGTCCTGCATTCGGTCAACGCCGACACCCGCAATTACCCCGCGTCTCTCACCAAGATGATGACGCTCTATATGATGTTCGAAGCTTTGGACGAAGGCCGCCTGCGTATGGACGACCGCATTATGATGTCGCGCCGCGCCGCCCGCCAACCGCCTTCGAAGCTGGGCATCAAGCCCGGGCACACCTTCAGTGTCGAAACCGCCATCCGCGCTTTGGCCGTCAAATCCGCCAATGACGTCGCGGCTGCGGTTTCTGAACACATCGGCGGCACGGAACGTCAATTTGCTTTGTTGATGACCGCCAAAGCCCGCAAGCTGGGCATGGCGTCGACCACGTTTCGCAACGCGTCGGGCCTTCCGCACCGTGGCCAGCTGTCCACCGCGCGCGACATGGCGACTTTGGCCAAGGCTCTGCTGACCCACTTCCCGACGCGCTATCACTATTTCTCGCAGCCGAAGTTCAAACACGGCGACAAGACCTATCGGTCTCACAACAAACTGCTGACGACGTACGAAGGCACCGACGGCATCAAAACCGGTTACATCCGGGCGTCCGGCTTTAACTTAGTGGCGTCCGTCAAACGCGGTCCCAAACGCCTGATCGGTGTGGTGTTCGGGGCCAAGAACTCCAAGACCCGCAACCGTCACATGGTGAAGCTGTTGGACAAGGGCTGGGCCAAAGTCTACCCCTCTACAGTTCAGGCGAAAGCCAAACCGAAGGCCAAGACCAAAAAGCGCACCGTCTGGGGCGTGCAAATCGGGGCCTATAAAACGTACGAACCCGCCTACGCCATCGCCGTGCGCGCCATGGGCTTGGCACCGTCCTACTTGTCCAAAGGCGACGTGCACGTTGAACCACTGCGCAAGAAAAACGGCAAGGTCTTGTACCGTGGCCGCGTTCTGGGCATTTCCAAGACCCAGGCCTACCGGGCGTGCAAATTCTTGAAAAAGAAAAAGAAGATGGGCTGCATGCCCCTGACCACCAGTTCGCCGTCAGAACTGGCGTCGCTGAATTAAGTCCAAAGAATAGTTAATGGAGTTGTGCCAATGGCATGAGCGCAACCAATGCTGTTGACTTAGACGTTAACAGCCTTAAGCTCTCTTTGAATCATGTCCTTGGCGTTTAGAGTGATGCTGACATGCTTTTGAGCAATTTCGCGGATGTATGCGCAAATAATTGGGCGCACCAGTTTGTGAGGTGCAGACTTTCCAGACACCCAACGACCAACCGTCGAAAGATCAACTTCAAATTGAAGCGCTATTTCTTTTTTACTGATATAAGAATGGTGCACAGCTGTTGCCAGAACATCAGAAAACACTTGAACTTGCGTTATATCTGCTTCGTTCAAAAGCTCCATAAACCCCTTAAACGCATTTTCTTCCCACTGCTTCGCGTGAGAAAAATGAGAGATATGATTCATTGGTCAACTCCTAACAAGGATGCAACTTTTATGCATTGTGCACATATCTTTGCATAATGCTGCATTTTTGTAAAGTTGACAAAATGAAACATATCAATATGAAACGGGGAAAATGAATGGCAAAAAACAAACTCTACAGACTAAAAAGTGTCGAAAAGGAATTAGATGCTGATTTGTTTGCACAAATTTTTGATTACTATCAAGACAATAAGAACAATTTCAATGCGGAGCGCGATCCGTTCGAAATCCTGATGGCATTAAAAGACAATACCGCCACCTATATTCTAGACCCCTCCGGTCAGATCGTAGCCTCATCTCTGACGTTTCGGTACGGCACAAGGCACACAGAAACAGGGGCGTCTCGTGTCACCAAGAATGGATTTGCTTTTCAACGTGTTCTCAAACACTATCAAGTTATAAATGATTATCTATTCAGGTGGCCGGAAGCGCACTTTTTCGCAACTGTTGCTAAGAATAACGCCGCCTCAATTCATAACATCGAGAAATGCGGTTTTGAGCAGATCAAGATCACAGAAGATTTTGTCCACGACCTTGGCTTGTTGCCTGAAAACAAACCATTTAAGGACAAGGTTATCTATGCCTACAATCTGGAAAATATAAAACACTCCGCACAAGAGCTGCTCGTTTTGTACAACACCCCAGAGCTTACCAACAAATCTAATACTGAAAGCATCCACTTCAGATTTGAAACCAAACTGCTGACAAATGAGGGCATGTTGTCAGTCGTCAGAACGCTCGCACAAGGCTAGTCGCGTTCATATCGAACGAAGATAGCTGCGTTTGTGCAAACGCCGCCAGCTGGGGTAGTCCCAGTGTTTGTCCGTGGCGCGTTGGGTTTTGCCTTTGACGAAGACGTGAACATCGAACGCGCCTTGCTCCGTTTGGGCACGTTCCTGTGCTAAGTCATACTCAGCACGCTCATAGGCAAAGATGCGTTCCCAGTCTTTGGGGCCGCAGGTCCGATACACCAAACCATCGATCACACCCGCCCCTTCAACCAAGGTCGGGAACGCCTCGCCTTGCACATAGACCCGTTGATACCCTTGGATCGTGCCGGGGATCAGGCGCGTGGACGGCACCGCATGCCCCACCACCCGGGTGAGTACGTCCGTGTCCAACAAAGTTCCATAAAAAAAGACGTCACGGGCGCGCGTCATGGGCTTTAGCCTAAATCGGGCGGCGTGACGTCGGAAGCTTCCATCTGCTCGACAAGCTGTGCTTTCAAGCGCGCCAAGCCGTCTGCGGTTTCGCTTTCGCAGCGCGCCACCAAAACGGCCTGGGTGTTGGAAGCCCTCAGCAACCACCAACCGTCGTCCGTGGTCACGCGCACACCGTCGATTTCATTGACCGAGATGCCCTGTTGGCCTTTGAGGCGTTCGCGCACCTCTTCGATGATGACGAACTTGCGGTCTTCGGAACAGTCGATGCGAATTTCCGGGGTGTTGAGCATCTTGGGCAGGCTGTCAAACATCTGATCCAAGGTCTCATCTGCGCTGGCCACCACCGACAAAATGCGGATGGCCGTATAGACTGCGTCGTCATAGCCGTAATATTTGTGTTTGAAGAAGATGTGCGCGCTCATCTCACCTGCCAGTGGAGCGCCGGTTTCATGCATCTTCGCCTTAATATGGCTGTGCCCGGTTTTGTAGATCATCGGCTTGCCGCCCATGCGCTCGATTTCGTCCACGAAGACTTGGCTGGCTTTCACGTCGGCAATGATGGTTGCACCCGGTTCGTCCGCCAGCACTTCGCGCGCGGCCAAGACCATAATCTGATCGCCCCAAAGTACGCGGCCTTGGCTGTCGATCATACCGATGCGATCCCCATCACCGTCAAATCCAAAACCGATGTCGCAGTTGTTTTGTGCAACCAAAGCTTTGAGCTGGTCCAAATTCTTTTCCACCGTCGGGTCCGGGTGGTGCGCCGGGAACGTGCCGTCGATCACTTCATTGATGATGTGATGCGTGCCGGGCAGACGTTTGATCAGCTCCGCCACGACTTCGCCCGCAGCACCGTTGCCGGGGTCCCAGGCAACCGTCATGTCTTTGGTTCCATGGAAGTCTTGCATCATGCGTTGGACGTAATCTTCGAAGATGTCGATCTCTTCCGCTTGCCCCTCACCGTCCACAAACGCACCGGATGCAGCCACTTCGCCCAGCTTTTGGATGTCTTCACCAAAGAACGACTTGCCGCCGATGGTCATTTTAATGCCGTTGTATTCGGGCGGGTTATGGCTGCCTGTAATCATCAGCGCGGCGTCCACGTTCTGGGTCGCGCCTGCGTAGTACAACATGGGCGTCGGCCCACGGCCCACGCGCTTGACGTTAATCCCGCTTTTGGTGAGACCTTCGACCAGGGCCGCTTCCAGTTCCGGTGAGGTCAATCGTCCGTCATAGCCCACAGCCGCGCTTTTGCCGCCGCGCCCTTGTAAGATCGCGCCAAAGGCACGACCAATGACAAACACGTCTTCGGCTTTGAAGTTGTCGGTGGTGATCCCGCGAATGTCATATTCACGCAGGATTTCCGCATCCAAAGTGCGCGCGTCGGAATGGGGCATAAGGACCCTCTCTTATTTGTCGGGGCGGCCGATGCAGGAATACTGAAAGCCAGCCTCGATCATTTCTTGGGGCTCGTAGATATTGCGCAAGTCGACCAGCACTGGCGCTTTCAACAAGGATTTGACACGATCCATATCCAAGCTGCGAAAAGCGTTCCATTCCGTGATGATCACCAACACATCGGCATTGTCCATGGTCGCGTAGGCATCGTCGCACCACGCCACACCGTCCAGCAAAGGCTTGGCTTCTTCCATGCCTTCGGGATCAAAGGCCCGAACCGTGGCACCTCCGTCTTGCAACATGGGAATGATGTCCAAGCTCGGCGCGTCGCGCATGTCGTCGGTATTGGGTTTGAACGTCACACCCAAAACGGCAATGGTTTTGCCGTCGACCGAGCCGCCGCACGCTTCAATAACACGCTCAGCCATGGCTTTTTTGCGTTTGTCGTTGATGTCGACCACGGCTTCGACGATGCGCAGGGGGGAGCCGACGTCTTGGGCCGTGTGCACCAAAGCCAGAGTGTCTTTGGGGAAGCACGAACCGCCGTAGCCGGGACCGGCGTGCAAGAACTTCTTGCCGATGCGCCCGTCCAGGCCAATGCCTTTGGCAACGTGGTGCACGTCGGCACCGACTTTTTCGCACAAATCAGCGACTTCGTTGATAAACGTGATCTTGGTCGCCAAGAAGGTATTGGCCGCATACTTGATCAGTTCGGACGAGGTGCGCGAGGTAAACAGGATCGGTGCCTCAATCAAAGAAAGCGGACGATAAAGCGTACGCATCACTTCTTGGGCGCGATCGGCTTCGGTGCCGATGACCACACGATCGGGGTGGGTGAAGTCGGCAATGGCGGAACCTTCACGCAAGAACTCGGGATTGGAAACCACATCGAAGTCTGCGTCCGGGCGAGCTTCGCGGATGATCTTTTCAACCTCATCACCCGTGCCGACCGGAACCGTAGACTTGGTCACGACCACGGTGTAGCCGTTCATATTTTCAGCGATTTCTTTGGCTGCTGCGTAGACATAACTAAGATCAGCATGACCACCGCCACGGCGCGTCGGTGTTCCCACGGCGATAAACACCGCATCCGCACCTTTGACCGCGTCGGACAGTTCCGTCGTAAAGGTCAAGCGCCCGGCTTTCACGTTCGTTTCGACCAAATCGTCCAAGCCCGGTTCGTAGATCGGCATCACGCCGTCTTCGAGCATATCGATTTTCTTCTGGTCCTTGTCCACGCACACCACATCGACACCGAATTCGGAGAAACACGCCCCCGAAACCAAGCCAACGTAGCCCGTACCGATCATCGCAACACGCATAGATCACTTCCTAATCAAAGTCTGGTGAGGGGTGAAGAATCACCCATTTCACAAAAGCAAGGTGGTTTTTAGGCGATGCCCCCCGGCCTTGCAAGGAAAACAGCCGATTTTATGCTTGGATTTGTTCTTTTAGAACGGCTCGCAAATCGTCGGGATGAGAGGACCGCACGAGACCGAAAGCCACATTGGCCTGCACAAACCCGTTCATGGAGCCGCAATCAAAGCGCTGTCCGTCAAAACGCAATCCATGAAACGCCACATCGCCGATGGTGGCTGAAATGGCGTCTGTGAGTTGTATCTCTCCCCCTGCCCCGGTCATTTTTTTGTCTAAGTGACTGAAAACTTGACCATCGAGGATATAGCGCCCAATGATTGATAGGGTTGACGGCGCGTCTTCGGGGTCCGGCTTTTCCACCAAACCCTTGGCCGAAGCGGTGCGGCCATTGTCTTGATCAACGTCCAAAATGCCGTAGCGGCTGGTCAGTTCGCGCGGGACATCTTCGACCGCGACCACGTTGCCGCCAAGCTCACGGTGAGCGTCTACCATTTGTTTCAAACAGCCCGGTTTGGCTTGGATCAAATCGTCGGGCAGGATAACGGCAAAGGGTTCATCCCCGACAAACTCACGCGCACACCAGACGGCATGGCCCAGACCTAAGGGTTGGTCTTGATAGCAAAACTTGATGTTTCCCTCACCCAACGTGGTTTCCGAGACGATTTTCAGCTCGTTCGTCTTGCCACGCTCCGACAAGGTGGCTTCCAGCTCTTCATTGGCCATGAAGTGGGATTTTAAGATGCGTTCGTTCACCGGATTGGTGACGAAGATGAACTCTTCAATCCCGGCTTCTCGGGCTTCTTGAACGGCATATTGGATCAACGGCTGATCGGCAACCGGCAGCATTTCTTTGGGAACGGCCTTTGTTGCCGGCAAAAAGCGCGTGCCCAGCCCGGCCACCGGGAAAACCACTTTACTGATGGGTGTCGTCATTTGTCCCCCTTTGGATTGCACGGCAGTTGTGCCATAGCCCAAATGTTTACGCAACCAACCCTTGAGCCCGCGCCCGTGCGATCACAACGCGGGTTAAAATCAGTTGAATGATGATGAACGGAACAAAGACCAGCAGCTGCCATTGTGGCTGCAGCCTCACCAGAACCAAAGCCGCCAAGCCTTGCAATACGCCAATGGTTAAGTAGAGAGATGTGACCTGAGCATGGCTCAGCCCCAATTGGTTCATCAATTGATACAGGTGAGAGCGGTGCGCCTGGGTCACATTCTCCCCGGCCCGCAGGCGCCGAACGAAGGTGTAAACCGTGTCCCACATGTAATGAAAAAACAGCAACGGCATCACCACATAGGGCACGTGCGATGGGTCGAACTGCCCCGCCAAAACCGCAAAAACCGCCAAAATGAAGCCCAAAAACTGGCTGCCGCTGTCGCCCATGAAGATTTTTGCAGGCTGCCAGTTCCACAGCAAAAAGCCCGCGCAAGACCACAGCACAACCCAGACGATGTGATGCAGATACACACTGCCACCCGCCATCATAATATAAGCGAAAAAGCCCGACGCCACCATGGCCGTGCCCCCGGCGATGCCGTCAATGCCGTCCATGAAGTTAAAGGCATTGGTGAGCCCAATGATCCACACCAAAGTGATGGGATAGGCCAGCCAGCCCAGCTCCCACAGGCCAATACCGGGCAAATACACCTGATCGGCCGTCACGCCCATAAACATGACCCCGCCTGCACACAGGGTTTGCACGGCGAGCTTGGCCTTAAAGCTCAGCCCCTGCAGGTCGTCAAAAATGGACAGGGCTGCAATGGCAAAAGCCGATGCGCAAAACGCCCAGAAATAGGGCGCGGACAACACCGGGGCGTCCTTCATCACCGCCATCGCGATAAGCCCGATAAAAAATGTCGCCACAATGGCGATGCCGCCGGACCGCGGGGTGGGGCGCGTGTGGGACGAACGCTCATTGGGATTGTCGATAATCCGCACGCGCTTCATCAGCACCCACGTCAATAACGCAGAAACCGCCAACAGCGCGCCCCCAAACAGGGCGTAAAAGAGGATTTCGTCAAAGCTCATAGAACTTATGTGCCACAAGCGTATCGCTTAATCCAGCAACACATCTTTCGCCCAGTTGATTTGTTGGGCCAGATAGTCGCTGCCGCCTTTGTCGGGGTGGACATTGGCCATCAAACGGCGATGCGCGGCTTTGATGTCCGCCTCTGACGCGCCCTCTTGCAATCCTAGAACTTTCAAAGCCTCCGCCCGGTCCATATTGCCGGGGGGCGCGGTGTGTTGGGATTGATGCTGTGTGTGGTTGCGCCAGTCGGGAAAGCGGCGGTCTAAGAAGCTTTCTATGACGCGCACGCTGTCGGCGTCAGAAGCGGCTTCGGCGTAGAGGCGCAAGGCTTCGTCCTGGCTGAGACTGTCCAAGCTCCGACCTTGAAACGAACCGGCCAGCACCAGCCCAGACATATGGCCCGACGCGTGATCGAGATGCACCTCCACAAAGGCCGTGCGCACGGTGGAGCCTTGCCCATCCCCCGTTTCAGAACTGCCCGGCGTGTGCCAGCCTTTGCCACCGCCACCCAAACCAAACATGCGAGCAAACATTTGGGCGTAGCGCAGGCCTGTGAACATGCGCATGAACCACATAAACACCACCGGAAGCGCGCCCACCGCCGCCCACAGCTTGCCCGACAGCGCCAGCCACACCACCAGCACCACCAACACCGTTAGACCAATCCACATCAGCCCCTTTTTCAAGGTTTTCGGATTGGCCGACACGTACCAGCGCGACAACAGCAAAAAAGCGATCAAGACCGCAATGCCGAGGATAAACAGATTGATCATGTGCCGCCCTTCATCTGGTTGGTGATCGCCAAGACATCCCCGCCTTGAATTTGGGCATAGTCGTCCAACGCCGAGCGCCCGCCCGCCGCAAACACGGCCACGGCGGACAACAGCTTTTTCAAAATATCGGGACTGGCTGCGTCGAACTGCACATAGGCGCCGCCGCTGAGTTTGGCGAACTGTTTGAACGCCCGCGCTGCGGTTGGGTCATGGCCTTCGTGAAACACAAACGCCGGAACGCCTAAGATGCCGAGCTCTCCCGCCACTTGGCCCACCGCGTCCACGTTTTCTTCGAAACTGTCGCCCACATAGATGACGGCGCGCACGCCCGCACGCCCAGCTTCGTTACGGGCATGCTTGAACACTTTGTCAATTTGGGTCCGCCCGGCCAGGCAATAGACGGAGCTCATCAACCGATGGATTTCAGAAGCGTCGGACAGCCACTTGGATACCCGAAACTCTTCAAAGCCGCGAAAAAACGCCAGCTGGACTTGAAGTCCGCCGATGCCTTGGGTGGCGTCGAACATGTTGTTTTGAATGCGCGCCGCCATGTCCCAGCTGGGTTCACGCGATGCCGTGGCGTCCATGGCGAACAGCAACCGCCCGCCCCCGCCTTTCGCATTTTGGAACGGTGCAGGCGCTTTGCCAGCCGCGTTCAAGAACGCATCAACAGTGGATGCGCTGGAGCGGTTGGCCGGCAAATGATCGTCTTCGTTCGACATGCCATTAAGGTAGTCACGAATGAGTGATTAGGGAAGGTTTATGGCTTCCACCAGTGCGCGGACCTCTTGGCGCGCGGCGATGTGGGACATGGACAGCGCGCTCTCGCCTTCGACTTCGGCGACGTCCATCAAGGTCAAGCCCTGATGAAACAGCTCGCGAAAGATCACGCGTTCGGAAAAGCCCGGAACGGTGCGAAACCCGACGCGTTTGGACAGTTCCGTCACCAGCCGCTCGATCTCACGCTTATTTTTGGAATCCGTGTGGCCCATGCGGTTGCGCATGACGATCCAATCCGCAGCCTTTTGCCCACGTTTGGCGCGCAGCATGCGCTGTTGCCAGACGAGCTCTGCATAATGGCTGGGGCTTTTGATGGTCATATCGGCAGAATTGATCTTCGCCAAGACGTCCAAGTCGATAAAACTGTCGTTCATGGGCGTGATCAGCGTGTCCGCGAACGAATGGGCCAGACGCGACATATCCGTGTCGGACCCCGGCGTGTCGGCGATGATGACGTCGGCGGTATCGCCTGCGTCTTCGAACACGCCGCCCAACAAGGCCTCGATCCCCTCCGCATCGCCGCCGCCGTCTTCGGGGCGCAGGGTCAGCAGTTCGGGCATGGGCAGGTCAAGCCCGGCGCGTTCGGCGTAGTGGGTACGGTTTTCGAAATAGCGCGAAATGGTGCCTTGGCGGGCGTCTAAGTCCACCACGGTGACGCGCTTGCCCAGCCGCATCAGGCTGACGCTCAGATGCATAACGGTGGTGGACTTGCCACTGCCGCCCTTTTCATTGCCGATGACGATAACGTGTGTGCTCATGCCCCGACCATAAGCCGGGTCGATGAACAAGAGAAGACAAGAAAGCTTAGTCCTTGATAAGCAAGCCGTCCGGGTGGAAAGCGTGGAACACAAAGGCGAAGGTGACGTGGTGAAGTTTGTCCTTGAGACCCGAATCGGTCCGTTCTTCAACCACCACATTGCCGACATCGCGGCCTTTGTAAATGAAGCGGCTGTCCAAAGCCGAGTTTTGGCCCGGCTTCCAACTCAATACCAAATTGCCGTCCGTGACCTCGCCGCGCTGCTGCAGGTAAGGCAAGCTCCAAGCTTTGCCGTCCACCACCACGACCCGCATCATGGGCTCCACGTCGTCGGGCAATTCACCGGCGTATAAAAATGGACGCACAGCGGTGTCGTAGCCCACATACGGATTGGACCCGTAGGGCTTGGAAAACGTCTCAGCCGTTAACACCTGAGCAT
The DNA here is from genome assembly GCF_036689815.1 of Magnetovibrio sp. PR-2. NCBI lineage: Bacteria > Pseudomonadati > Pseudomonadota > Alphaproteobacteria > Rhodospirillales > Magnetovibrionaceae > Magnetovibrio > Magnetovibrio massiliensis. The sequence goes on from NZ_JBAHUR010000002.1 coordinate 326,260, forward strand.
CGGGCGCACGCGCTTTGACGAGGCCGAACGCTTCCATGCGCGACGGCAACATGTTCAGCACTTGGCCGTGCAAATCGCCGACGATGGCTTCCCCGGAAAACTGTTGCCACCAGCTTTCGGTTTGGCGGTCGTACATCACCAAGTCGGAATTGCGCAGCTTGCCCGTGGTGCCGAACGTCAACACGCCGTCCCCTAAACGCGCATCGAACACGATGCCCGCGTTGCACAGCGGACAATAGGTCACGGCCACAGGCACACCTTGATGCACGTCATTGACGATTTCATGCCATGTCAAAATGCGCAGCGGATAGACCTTGGTCTTGCCCTTGAGGGTCAACGTGATCACCGGTTCGGTCGCAGGGATGGTTTTCACGCTGTCGATGTGGGTGAACTGGGGCTTGTCGATGGCGGGGATGCCGTCTTTGGCAGGTCCGCCGGAACGGATTGAGCCGAAGTCCACCGAAGACTTGGAAAAGTCCGTGTCGGGCCATTCCGCCACCCAAGACCGCAGTACGTCTTTAGCGAACGCAGTACTCACCCAAGCAGGCGGTCCCAACACCAATCCACCCAGGACCAGTCCAGTCCACAACAGAACACGGAGAGGGGCACGAAAATTCGCCATAAATCAGATATGGGAACGCCATATTCGGCGCACAATGATTGCTTAACTATGATGGCATACCATTTGGAATCGGAATCGGGTACATAAAGGCTATGCGTATGAAAGGTCTTGGAAATCACGCCCTAAAACTGAGCCGCCGTGGACTGTTGTCTGCAGGCGTCGCGGTGGGTGTTGCATGGACCATGGCTTTGCCTTCATACGCCCAAGATTTTGGCGACCCGAATGCCGACATCATCGACCATCCTGAAGAAATGCGGTTGTGGATTCAAAACATCGGCACCTATGCACGCTCGCTTAAGCGCGACTTCGCCATTGTGGTGGAAGACGGTTTAAGCCTGATGTCCAAACCGGACCCACAAGACACCACCCAGCTGTTTCCAGCCCAAGCGTATATCCGCTCCATCGACGGTGTATTGCAACACGACTTGATCAAATTCATCGAGCCCGAACCGCCCACGGACGAAAACTTCAAAGAAGATCCTGAAATCACGTTGGCGCGCGCGCGCACCATTGAAGACACTGAGGTCGCCACCATCATGGGGGTCGGCGTCATGAACGTCGAATACGCCACCAACGCCCAAAAGATTGATACGTTCTATAACGCAAGCCAGGCACGCCGTTTCACGCCCTTTGTGGCAAAAGGTCCGTTGCTTGGACGCATCCCGACCCACCCGCGCTATGCCTTCAATGCCAACCCGACGTCGTTGGACCGCATCAATCAGGCCAAGAACTTCATATACGTTGCCCATTCCCAGGGCTTTGGCACGGCCGATGATTATGTTCAGGCTTTGGCAGGCACGAACTATGACGTGGTCGTCACCAGTGTTTTTCACGGGCGCCAACCCCTGACCAAACGCCAAGTCGAAGGTCTGAAATACAAAAAACTGGGCGCACGCCGCCTGGTCTTGGCGGAAATGGACATCGCCCACGCCGCGACCTATCACTATTACTGGCAACCCGAATGGCTGACAAATCCACCGGACTTCGTTGGGCCCAATCTGCGCACGGACCCGGATATGTACCATGCCATGTTCTGGGATCCGGGATGGCAGGCCGTCATATCCGGCAATACGGATTCATACCTTTACGGCATCATGGCCCTGGGCTTTGACGGCGTCGTTTTGACCGGGACAAAGGCCTGGGAATTCTACGCCGGCGGTGCCGACGAAGAATAACGCTCCCCCTCCCCCTTCGGCCCCCTTTGCCCCACTTGATAAAGAAAAAACGCCAAAGCGTGTTCGCTTTGGCGTTTTAATCTTGGCATGCGTTTTTTCGGTCCGTTAATGGGAACAGACAATGCAATAGCATGTGCAACACGTTTCACCACATGAGGCGAAACGGCTGAACGGTTAGTGGCTCGGCGCCATAACCTGTTCGATCACAAATCCGTCTTCCGGCGGATAACGTTTGGCGATCTTGGTCCGCGCTTCGTCTTCGCTTTGAGCGACGACGTCATGCGTTGACGTATCGGCCCAGTGATCGTCAAAGAACGTGTGACTTTGGTTTTCTTTCACCAAGGCGCGTACGGCCTTGTTGTAAAGTTGCACAAGATAAACTTGGCTTGCGATGGGATGGAGCATCCCTGTTCCCCTTATTCTGCCATTTAGGTCGCTTCAACAGTGTTTGAAATGCCATGACGACCCAAACGGTGGATCAGTGACATAGAACTTCATTATTGTCGTAAAAAATCCTTAACAAAGAATTTCACACCGTCAACACGTTTTTCTTATATTCGCAATATAATATTCAAAAGCTGTTGCAAATGGGAAACACTTCGAAAGGCGCAAGGGGGACGTCTTTCGGTATGTTGCTGTGAAGGCCATAAGCCACAAAATCGGACAAACGAGATTTTTGGCCCGGTTCAAGCACCCTGAAGGACCGGATCACCGTCCAAGGCAGGGGATTGATCCGATTGGTTTTTCACCCATTCCGGCTCGCTCATGCGCCATGTTCCCTTGCCCGATAGCTTGGCGTCATACATGGCATTGTCGGAGCGTTTGATGACCGTTTCCACGTCTTCGCGCTCACTTTTTGAGCCCCCGAACACGGCAATGCCCACCGACACCCCGATGTTGGCCGTTCCGTGCTTCAAATCGAACGGTTCGGACAGGGCATCGATGAGTTTTTCAGCCATGTGCTCGATTCCGTCCAAGGTTTCGACCTCGCTCACCAACAGGGCGAACTCATCCCCGCCCAGGCGCGCGACCATGTCGGATTCCCGCACGGCCTCGGTTAGACGCAGGGCAACCTGCTTCAACAGCTCGTCACCCGCGTCGTGGCCCAACGTGTCATTGACCTTTTTAAAGCCGTCCAAGTCCATATACATCACCGCACCCTGGCGGTGGTTTCGAGAGCTCGAGGCAATGGCGCGTCGCAAAAGATCGAAATACACCCGGCGATTGGGAAGGCCGGTCAAGCCGTCCGTGGTGGCCAGTTCCGTCAGACGCTCCAACGCTTCTTGACGCCGCCCGGTTTCCAGCTGGAATTTCTCAAGCACGGCATTGTAAAACGTTGCGATCTGATGGGCTTCGGTTTCGTTTTCGACTTCGATCTCTTTGGAAAAGTCGCCTGTGCGCGCTTGCCAGTCCATCTGCGTCACCAAATCCAACAAAGAGGTCGTGGCCGCGTGCTCGGCAATGTTGAGGCCAATGCGCTCATCTTCAGAGCTGACCCGCAAAGGCACAAAGCGGTTGATGGCGAAAAAAATCACAAAGCTGAGGGGAAAGGCAAAAAGGCCCACCGCAAACGTGCCCAGCAGCTGCACACCCAACAGGTCCAGTCGGCTGCTCACACCCAACGCATTCAAATCCGCAAACAAGGCAACCGCGAGCGTGCCCCAGATGCCCGCCACCAAGTGCGACGGCACCGCGCCGATCACATCGTCAATGCCGATCTTTTCCAAGGCATGAATGGTGGCAATCGCCAACCCGCCTGCAACAAGGCCAATGACGACGGAGGCACCCTCACCCACGACATTGGCGCTGGCACAAATGGCGACCAGACCGGAGATCGTGCCATTGATGATGGCGTCCACGGACGGATGTCCGCGCAGCTTCCAGCTGACCAACAAGCCCACCATGCCGCCTGCCGCCCCCGACAAGGCCGTATTGGCAACAATCAGCGGCACCAAGGTATTGAACGCCAAGGTCGAACCACCGTTAAAACCAAAGAAACCGAACCACAGCAAAAACACACCCAACACCGCCATGGGCAGGTTTTGTCCATGGATGGTGTGCCCACCGGGGCCAAAACGGCCAATGCGGGGGCCGAGGATCATGACCGCAGCCAAGGAGATCCAGCCGCCCACCGCGTGCACCACGGTTGACCCGGCAAAATCCACAAAGCCCAACTGACCCAGCCAGCCGGTCATCTCACCCAGGGCATTGGTGTTCCAGATCCAGTGCCCAACGATGGGATAGATCACACCTGCCGAAACGAGCGTGATGATGATGTAGCCGATAAAGCGCAGACGTTCCGCCACCGCGCCGGAAATGATCGTCGCTGCCGTGCCGCAGAACATCAGTTGAAAGATAAAGAACGAGACTTCTTGCGGGCTGAGTTGTTCATAGGTTGAAGGATGCGGCAAGCCGATGATGCCGCCCCAGCTTTCGCCAAACATCAACTGATAGCCAACCAACGCGAACAGCAGGCTCGAGATGCAAAAGTCCACCAAGTTCTTGATCGCCACGTTGATGGAGTTTTTCGAGCGCACGAAGCCGCTTTCCAAACAGGTAAAACCCGCTTGCATAACAGCGACCAGAAAACTGGCGATCAGAACCCAGGCAATGTCTAGGGAAAGAGGTTCAGGTGACATTCACGCAGCCTTATTCGATTATCGAACATGCAACATCTGAACCCATCAACAAGTTAGAAGGGTTCAAGGTCTTTCACAACCTATTTCTAATATTCACATGCCTTTCGGTTTTCACAATTCGCGTGTAGCATCCGTCAGTTAACTGACCCATAGTTGTCCAATGGAGGCATACGATATGATTGACGTCGCACAATTTCGAACCGTTGTCGTCCAACCCGTATTGAAGCAAATGGCCGCGTGGCAACCGTCCATGGACACCGCCGCCGCACAAAACCTGCTGGTTGGCACGGCGATACAAGAAAGCCATTTGACCTATCTGAAACAGCTGGGCACGGGGCCGGCCTTAGGCGTGATGCAGATCGAACCTGCCACCCATGACGATGTCTGGACCAACTATCTCGACTACAGACAAGAGGCCGCCGATATGATGTTGGGTTTTTCTGTGGGCAGCGATCACCGCGCAAGCCAGCTGCCGTGGAATCTCGCTTATTCGGTCGCCATGGCACGCATGGTCTATTGGCGCCAACCCACCGCTATGCCATCGGACCCCAATGACTTAAAGGCACTGGGGCAGTACTGGAAAGCCCACTACAACACGGCTGGTGGTGCAGGAACAGCCGAAGAATGGGTAGAAAATTACCAACAATACGCCAGTGGCAGGTAATGGGTTCGCAGCTGCGGGCTGGTCAAGCCTCTGTGCAAGCGTATATGATATTGCCAATCATCCCCTGGCAAAGCAAAACAGCTGACGAAACATGAAAATCAAAACATATATGGTCGGAGATACGATCTTCAAAGAAGGTGAAGCCGGCGAGCTTGCTTATCTGATCAGGTCCGGCGAGGTCAAGATCACCAAGATGGACGATCAAGACCGCCCTTCCACCATTGCCAACTTAAAAAAGGGCAACATCATCGGTGAGATGGCCTTGATCGACGACGCGCCACGCGCCGCCAGCGCCATATCGTTGGACAAAACCGAAGTCATGGTGATCACCAAAGAAGAGTTTCAAAAACGCTTGGCCAACTCCGATCAAGTCATCGGCTTGTTGCTGCAAACATTTACCCAGCGCCTGCGCCAGCAAGCTGAACGCGCCGTCAACAAATCGCCAAACCCGCCATAGTCCGGAACGGCCTTTTGGGCAGCGTTGTGGTCTGTTACGTCCGGTGTGAAATTTCGGCGAGCACTTCCATCCGGGGCCATGCGTTTGCGCCGCCTGTCGGGGCCAAAGAAATTGTCCGTGAACACAAAGTCGCGGTTGCGCTCAACAATGGATTTGATCCGACCATAAAGCCTGCGCGCCGAAATCGGTTTGGCGAGGTATTGCGTCATGCCCGCATCCCGCGCTTTGCAGACATGCATGCATTCCGAATAGGCCGTAACGACAATCACCGGCACGAACGGATCGCGGCTGGTTTTGGTGTCGCGCACCTGTGCCAAAAAGCCCAGGGCATCCATATCCGGCGCCCAATCGAGAAAAATCAAATCCACTTGGTTTTGGTTGAATACGGCAAAAGCCTGATCGATAGACGAAACCTTCACCACACGGGTCACGCCCAATTGATTAAGCACATCCCCCAACAGACGCCACATAAATAACTGTTTTTCAACAACCAAAACGCGGATATTGCGTAAGTCGTATCCCTCTTGCATCTCACATTCCCTCTTTAGCACTTTCTTTCTGTCGTCTCCCGCGACAGCCGACTACATCTGTATGCAAAATGCACTGCAATTTGCAACAAAATTGCAATCTGCAAGCCCAAAATTCGGCTATCCCAAGTTTACAGGTCTAAAAAGCAAAGGCTGTGCCAGAGCAACGCGCTGGATTTACGATTTGGTCGGCATCACCCGCCAGTCCGGATCGGCAGAGGGATCGAATTCGGCTTGCGGTTCTTCCGCCAGTCTTTTGCGATGTCTATCCATGTCCGTGTGGTTTTCGTCAAACGCTGACTGGATGACGGAGGTCAACTTGCTGATCATTTGGACATCCCCCGCGCTGAAGTTCTTTTTCATGATGTCTTCAGACATATTCAGCAACGTCATGCACATGCTGGCCACATGGGCGTAGCGCGTCTTTTGGATGCGCTGTGCGATGTCAGAGGTGACCGAGCGTAACCGTTCCACATGCGCGACGACGCTTTCGTCGTTCAAATCGGGCACGCCATCTAGAGAATCTCCCGCAATTTGGTTCATCAACCAGCCGATCTGGTAGGCGTGGCGCACCACCTTTTGCTCATTGAGAACGGCCATGGACGCTTCGACAGAGCGTTGAAAACTGGCATCAGAAATTTGCCCCGTCATGCGGGAACGCAAGGGATTGGGGACAGCAAATTGTGGGATGTCCTGCGTGCCGGGACGCGGCTTGGCGCGGCGATTTGGACCGATATAATCGGTTGTCACCACAAAATCCTTACGAGAATGAGTCAAGGTTTCGATATGTTCGACAATTTCGGTATTGTTGAACGGCTTGGCGATCACGTGATCGGTACCGGAATCGATCACGCGCCGCACCACATCGGCTTTGGTCTCACTCAATAAAGTGATCGTAACAATAAAAGGATTATGCCCAATTTCACCGTGACGCACTTGATGGATGAGCTCAGACAGGTCCCCTTCGGGCATCTTCGTGTCGCCGATCAACAGATCGACCTCGTTGCCCTTCACCGCCTGCATAACGCCCGACAAGTTCCCCGTGGCAAAGATGTTTTTAAACCCACGCGCAGCTAATAAGTCTCTCAATTCATTGCGAAAAGACGAAGACGGCTCGGCCAAAAGGACGCGGATATTTTCATACTGAGAGCCAGACACGACACACTCACGTTTTTATAATTAGTTCTTTGACGTTGGTGTCTGGCAGACCAACAGGCACGAATAAAGAGTCCCACAACCATTTATCACGTACGCATATTATCTCAGGTCTAAGATCTAAACCAGTTAATTCATCAGATGATTTATACCGAGCCAAGAAAAAGGGCAGTGCCCAGGCGTCCTCCCCCTTCTGCCAGGTATCTATTGCTCCCCCACCGATATTCTCTCTATAATTTACCTAAAGATATAAAAACACTTTTTTGGGGGGACATTATGATCCGTTCATTTCTGCCGACCCTAATGGCCGCAACCGTTTCCCTGGTCATAGGACTGGGAAACGCTTCGCCTGCGAACGCTGCGTCTTGCGAAGTTCCTGTAACCATCGACAATTACATGGACAAAGGCTCCGCCTTCACATTTTGCGGCTATCATCCCAAAACAGATCCCACTGTTACGGCCTTTCAAGGCATTCAATATGCGCTTGCCGATCGCTGGAAGTCACCCCGTCGCGACACCAGCCAAACCTCGCCGTTCGCGGCCACCAATTGGGGACCGGCATGCCCGCAAACAGTCAACGACAGCCAGTTCGGAGGCGACGTCATCATCGGTCAGGAAGATTGCCTGTATCTGAACATCTGGGTGCCCCAAGGGGCCGATGCATCCACCCCGATTATGTTTTTCATCCATGGTGGCGCGTTCATATTCGGATCCGCTGCGGACGGTGCGTGGACCATTAAATCGGTCGATGCCAACAAACTGGCAGACGTCACCTTCGATCCGGAAAAAGGCAGCTACAACGGCACACGTTTTGCTGGGAACCAGGGCGTGATTTTGGTCAGCATCAACTATCGCTTGGGAGCACTTGGCTTTCTGTACCAAGAAGCCGCCCCATACGAAAAGGCAGCGCCAGATTACGGCTTGGCCGATACCGTTTACGGCAGCCTGGGCATCCAAGACCAAACCTCTGCAATGAAGTGGGTGCGCGAAAACATTGACCATTTCATTGGCGCGACGGGCGACCCGGCCCAGCGCATCACAACGCTTTTCGGTGAAAGTGCCGGGGCTATGTCCACTGGGCTTCATTTGTTTTCGGGCAATGGCACCAGCGATCTTTTTGACGCCGTCATCATGGAAAGCAACCCCATGGGCGTACGCTATCGCCACGCCACCCCGGATGGCCCCGCCCAAAAGCAAGGTGGCACCTATTTGAAAAACCTGTGTGACAAAGTCGGCGAAGACGTCTGCATACCACGCACAAACTGGGCCTTCGACACGGATAAGGTCCCGCTCTACGACATTATGTTCAACCATAAAACGCGCAGTGGTTTTTTCGCCAAGACCTTGCAGACCTTGTCCAAAGCCAAAAGCTTTGCGGGTGTCGGCTGGAACACGCTTTTGCCTTGGTCTCCCATCATCGGTGCCGCCAATGGCAAAGACGACCCGTCACTTTCTTTGCTCAGCCATCAACCGATCGACGGGTATGCCGACCCAGAGACCATGGCCAAACCGGTGTTTTGGGGCACAAACCGGGATGAGGCCGTGTTGTTCACCAATATGCTGTCAGAAGTCGAGCGCACGACATTATTCAATCCCCTTGTCACGCCGCTCCTCGTCGATACGATGTTCAAAACGGGTGAGCTGGGTGTTTTTGCGGACAAAAAACTGCACACGCTCACCAGCCAATTCATCCAATCGGGCGATCCATCCCTGCCCTATTGCATTTCAACAAAAGACTCTGAGGAAGAGGCCGCGTGCACACCGCAATTTACGGCCATCAATCAACCCCAAAACGCCTTGGACAATGCAGGCACCAACTACGCCTTCCATTGTTCCGGCTTTCAGGCTGCAGACGCCGCAAAGGCCCAAGCCCCCAAAATGCCGGTGCACAGCTATGTCTTTTCCCAATCACCGGTCGTCCAAGTGTTTCCAGTGGCGAAAGCCTGCAACATCAACGCAGGTGCAGACGACCTGTCAGCTGTCTGCCACGCTTACGAGCTGCCGTTCGTGTTCAACACCTTAGACACCGCCTATGACGACGATCAATTGGTGAAGGACATTACACGGGGTGGGGACAAATGGACCCAAGCGCTGGACTTGGCTGCATCCATGAACGCCACCTGGGCCAGCTTCGCAAAGGACCCGATGGGCTTCGATCCCATGGCTGAACAAGGGGACTATGTCTATGCCTTGAACGGTCTCGACGTCGGTTTCGGCAACCAAGAAGCTTGGTACGCATCCAAAGCCGCCAAAGGCTCCCCCAAAGAGGTCTGGGGCTGTGACAGCGCGATCTGGAACACCATCGTCTCGCCGAGGCTTGCGAGCGATCCGATGGCGAAATGAGGGATTCTTAGTACGTACCACACTAACAGAAAGGGCGGCTTCGGTGCCGCCCTTTTACTTTTCTTATTTTGAAGGGGAGATAACTGCTTTCCAGAATACATTCAAAACTAATCTTTGAACTTTTCTGAAGACGCTGGATTCTCACGTCAAGTGCAACACCTGAGGTTTTCCCAAAATGCTTCGGCGGGTGTTTTGAAGCCGAGACATTTTCTGGGTGTTGAATTTACGGCCCATGTTATTTCTCCGATATCTTGATCCGTGTAATTGGTGATGTCTGTTTTTCTTGGCATGTCGCGGCGCAAGATACCGTTGGTGTTTTCGATGGTGCCGCGCTGCCATGGTGCATGTGGATCACAGAAGTACGTTTCCAGGTTCAAGACGGCTTCCAACTTGCGATGATCGTGGAATTCGCCACCATTATCGAAGGTCACAGTTTTACGTGCCGCTTGTGGCAAATGTCCGAGAACATTGATCAGTGCGTCGCCCGTTTCTGCTGCCGTTTTTGTCTTCAAAGGGGCCGTGAGGGTGAAGCGGGTTTTGCGTTCACACACGGTGAGCAGGTTGCCACGTTGAGTCCGGAACTGCATCAGATCGCCTTCCCAATGCCCAAATTCGTAACGCAACCCTACGATTTTCGGGCGTTCATGGATGGATCGTCGGTTCGCCAAAGGATCGCGGCGGCGTTTGAAGTAACGCCGTCCCCGGCTGGCCTTGGCACGGGGGAGGAACCTCCACAGCTTTTCTGGCCGCATGCGCGGACGATAAATGTAGCGATAGATTGTCTCGACGCCCACGGTGTGTTCTGATCCTTCCAGCCTGAGGCGGCCCACGATCTGCTCTGGCGACCATCCCATTGCAAGACGGTCGTTGATGTAAGTCTGAAGCTGTCTCAGGCGCTCAATACGGGACAGCCTGCGCCGTCGTGACATGGCGATCCGGTCCGCAGACGCGGGTTTGCAATCACCGCTCGGCAGCGCGTTGCGCTCCTACTCACGGCTGATGGTAGATACATCACGGCCTATCAAGCAGCCGATTTAGCGAAGAGATGTGTTGGCCTGATGCAGGCGGTAAATCTCATAGCGCTCATCAATATCGAGCTGATCATATTGTCTTCCCATTGCAACTCCGCAGCATAACGGTGTTGCACTTGGAATGAGAATTTAGCCGCCTAACTCTGGACAATAATTTTAGTCGATAAAAACTGCCGATTTTGACCCAAAATAGCCTTATTTATTTCATTTTCGCCTTAACCAATACACTTGCAAGCTTATATGCATCTTCCTTCGTTATCAGCTTTGTTGGATCAGTTAGGTTGACAAGATCACGTGCTTCATCTCCATCATCGTTTAAGATACGTGCACATCGACGTAAAACGGTGGCGCGAGACAGTGGGACACGAGATTTAATGGTGATGAGATCATGGATTTCATCATCATTCTCACGGGTCGTCAGCCACTTCTGCAAATCGTCATCCCATGAGTGTAACTTGTTCCAGTAACTCTGATTGAGGTACACGCCCAACTTGAGGTCATCACCTTGAATATGGTGCACCAGCCACTGCTCAAGGAACGTCAGAAGCTTATCGGTGTCCAATATTTCTGGCTCGTCAGTCATAATTCGACGAACAGCATACACCAGCCGCATAAAGTTTCGGTGGGCCCTGACGTGTTCCTTGTAATGAGGGTAGTTGGTTTCAAGCATGAGGTATTCTTCACGCTCAAAGTGACCATGAACATACCCCGTAAGCCCATCAACAACTTCGTGCAGGTCGTCACCGTTGCCATTTAATGTCTCGGCAAGGGTATCAACCAATCCGAACAGGAACATATGGTCTTTGTCGATGCTCTCAATGCCAACGCTGAAGTCGTCTGACCACTTGGGCGGGACGTTATTCATGCTCACCTCCCATTAAGGAAGGTGTTGATCGGTAGCTTAAAACAAGCGAACCCTTTGCATGACGCATGACGGATGACGGATGACGGATGACGGATGACGCAAAAGTAATGCAACTGTTGAATAGTATTGCCATCAGGAAATTGTTTGCCGATTTCATCCCTAAGTCAATCAGAATAAAATGACATCCAAACCATAATAACCGGGTAAAGTTTATTAGGGTCTGAACCCAATTCAAGTTATTGATTTTTTAGGCAAAACGTGATTCGATGCTCCACAGGAGGAGCTATCTCATGCGCTTTGATTTATCTGATAAAGAGTGGGCGGTGATCCAACCGCATTTACCAAAGGCTGGTCGAGGACCCAAACGGGTTAATGACCGCCGTGTTTTGAACGGCATCTTTTACATTCTGCGCACGGGCGCACCTTGGCGCGATCTTCCAGACCGCTACGGCCCACGCACGACGGTTTATAACCGCTACACCCGATGGGCACGACGTGGGATATGGAAATCAATCTTTGATGCGCTCGCCAGCCAAAACGAAGATAGCCTATTGTTTATCGACAGCTCTATCGTGAAAGCCCACCGTGCAGCCAGTGGCGCAAAAGGGGGGAACTGGCGCAGGATATCGGCCGCTCACGCGGAGGCCGCACAAGTAAGGTTCACGCTGCCGTTGATGAAAGCGGACGCCCGCGTTGCTTGATCATTACTGGTGGTCAGGTTCATGACAGAAAGGTGATGACGGACCTTTTGGATGACGCTGGGGAAGCCTCGCGGTCGTCGCCGACAAAGCTTACAACTCACATTCCATCCGACAACGTATTGCCGATCAAGGCGCGCTCGCAGTGATCCCAACGAAGTCAAATGCACGACACCCAATCCCGCATGACAAGGGGTGGCAAGCCCCTAGTTCTCTAGACACTTGCGACCTTCCCTAAATGCCTTTTTTCGAACTCGACCGGTGACAGCCCATTGTTGTTTCCATGTCTGCGTTTTGGGTTGTAGTACAGCTCGGTATAATTGAAGATTTCCGAGCGAGCCTCAGCCCTTGTTTTGTATATCTTTCGTTTGATGCGTTCCGTCTTCAACAGCGAGAAGAAGCTTTCGGCAACCGCGTTATCATGACAGTTACCTCGACGGCTCATGCTGGCTTCCAGATTGTGGTCTGCAAGGAACGTCCGCCAATCAGAACAGGTATATTGAATGCCCTGGTCAGAATGGATCAGAACTTTGTTGGTCGGTTTTCGCCGCCACAAGGCCATCAATAAGGCATCGATGACCAGGTCGGCCCGAGGGTTGTTCTTCATGCTCCATCCGATGATCTGGCGAGAGAACAAGTCCAAGACAATCGTCAGATACAGCCAACCTTCATGGGTGCGGATGTACGTAAAATCTGTGACCCAAGACTGGTTCGGTCCTTGGACCTGGAACTGGCGATCCAAAGTGTTTGGGGCAATATGACTAACGCCGCCGCCTTTAAATCCTCTGTGGCGTTTATAGCCACGTTGGGAACGGATTTGTGCATCACGCATGATCCGATACACACGATTTTTGCCACACGTTTCACCATGATCTTTCAGATCCTTGGGTGATGTTGCGATAGCCATAAGCACAGCCGCTTTCCAACCAAAACTGTTTGATTAAGCCAAGAAGCCTAATGCCCCTGGAAACGGTGTTTCCGAAGGCGCGCTAAGGCGTGTCTTCAAGGGTTCTTGGGCTTTGCGGGCATTTGAGCCAAGCATAAAAGCCGCTACGATGAACGCCGAGAACACGACACATGACCATCACTCGGTATTTATTGAGCCGGGACTTTATGAACGCGTACTTTTGCGGGACTCGCTGGCAAAGAACGCGGCGGCCTCCTTTACGCCATAGCGCCTGAATTTGGGTGATATAATTCACCCAAAGAAAAGATGTCGCGCTCCTCAGTGACACGGCGGAGCTCCGACTTTAATCGACGAAGCTCGTCTTGCTGACCTGAAATAACTTGATGCTGAGAACCGGTATCGCCGTATTTACTGATCCAGTCACGCAGACTTTTGGGCGTAACGCCTAAGCGCTCGGACACTTCACCAAGCTTATAGCCCCGATCGGTGACTTGTTTGACAGCTTCAATCTTAAATTCTTCCGTGTAACGTTTAGCACTCATTTCAAACACCTTTCTGTTGCGTAATTGGTACGCTAAAAAGTGTCTAGGGTACTAGGGGCTTGCCACCCTTGTTAGTCAAGAATCCTACTTAAACAACCTACCAGAGATAGACGTTAGTATTCCACCTGCAATAGGCAGAAGCATACGGAACCCCAAATGGAACCCCAAACAAAACAACGCCCCAGCGATATATCGCTAGGGCGTTGATATATATGGTACGCGCTGTAGGATTCGAACCTACGACCTACTGATTAAAAGTCGTTACCCCAGCATTTTGACCATAATAATTTCAATGACTTACAAACCCATGCGCTACTGATTTTTGCATTATGATTTTTTCTAAGTTATTGTTTTATAGCGTCTGTACAAAACATTTTAGCACACATGATCGTTTTGCACACTTTTTTGCACAGTCGTGTTTTTGGAGGATTGGATGACGGATAGCACATACAAAATTACGAACGGTTGCTCTGTGACACAGCGATCCGGGTCGTCGCTGTGGATGTCCTATATTAATGTCGACGGTAAGCCGCTTCGCAAATCCACTGGCACCGCAAATTTGGCAGAGGCCATCAAGATCGCAGAGGAGCGATATAAAGACGCAAAGGATCGTGTGCGTCGTGGCCAGTCCGTTTCCGTGCCAACATTCGCGGCGGCGGCGGCTGAGCGGCGTGACATCCGAATCGCAGAAATTGATAAAAATAAGCGGCGTGGCAAGTTGACCAAAAATCGCGCAACGAACAAACGCGGCGAACTCAATCGCTCGATCACTTACCTCACAAATTTTGTCGAAGATCAGATCGGTGCGCATACGACGATTGACCACATTGGGCGAGTGGATTGGGATGCATATCCGGAATGGCGGCAGGACCTTCGGGATCAGGAAATCGAATTCCGAGAGGCGGCGTTTGCGAAGCGGCGTGATGACCTGACTTATAAATGGGAAACATCATCCAAGATCAGAAAATGGTATAAGAATCTAGAAGCCTATCTGGATAAAAAATTGGAAAGCACGACAGGTGGCCTTGGCCCCCTCAAGCTAGAGGTGCGGCCAACAACTTTTCGCGTCGAATATGCCATCCTGAGGGACCTGATGAAATGGTGTCGCAAGAAGAAATGGCTAACGAAGGCAGATGAGCCAGAGCTCCCGGAAATCACAAACATTATTAAGCCGCGATACAGTTTCACGCCTGACGAAATGAGCAAGCTTTGGGCCGTGGCACAAGAGCGTTACTGCGCCACACGCAGGCAGATTAAACAGCGTTTTGGAAAAGACGCTTACCAAGAAATCCTGTCTAAAGATAAAGAGGCTGTCAGCCGCAAGCGTATTTTGTGGGCGACCATCTTGCTTTCGGCGACTGGTATGCGCCCAAAGTCTCTATGTGAAATCCGTCGTCATGATGTGATCGAAAATCCGTCTGGCTCAGGTGCGCGCAAGCCCCTGCGTCCGGATGGCGGAGAAGGAAAGCGGTCGGATGGAAGCACCTACCCTTTTTATGCATTGCAGGTGACTACATATAAAGGTGGGCAGGTTTTGACGCGACCTGTCGTGCCGGAAAGCTGGGCTTTGGAAGCAATCGACACAATGATCTCTGACCTAAAGCCAGATGACTTTATTATCGGCGGTACAAGCGCCTCACTCGGCAAGGGAATCAAAAAGGTGATTCGTGAAACCGGGCTTGAGCATGGTATCAGCGGCGAAATCCGCACCATGTACTCTCTTCGTCACGGCTACATCAACAAGCAACTGCGTGCAGGTGTGGCCCCTGTTGTCGTCGCGAAAAATGTCCTTTCATCGCTGGAAATGATCGAAAAATATTATTCCGAAATCGGGGCTCTCAACTTCTTCGACCAACTCTCCGGGCACTAAAACAACAATATACACAAATAGTGCACATTTAGGGTTGACGCTGTAACTCGTCACATGCATAATATACACTATATGCACATACGGAGTTGCACGCCATGACCCTATCTCCAAAAACCATACGTCAGCAAAAAAGCCGCAGCGAGCGCGCGCGAAAAGGCATACCAAATGCCGGTCAAGTGCTGCGTGCTGTGGGATACGCAGCGGCACTTGCAAGCGACGAAGTCGTAATCCAGACCGCCGTCGAAATGTTGACAAATAAGGGATTCGATGAAGCCAAGACCAGAAAAGAGGTTCCGGCGTTCATCGCAAGGAGACAAGATCATGACACACCAACTCAACGAAACACAATTTGAAACCCTCCAAAGCGACCTCATCCGCGCCCGCAACACAGGTAAGGTTGCCTGCGAAAACATCGTGCGGGAAGCTTTGTTGATGCCGGAATATACGATCGCGCACCAAATTGCTCTCGACATCGAAGAATATGTCATCGAGCACGCCGCAGCCCGCGCAGTACGCAAGTTTTTCGCTGCTAAACAGCAAACCGACGGCCGCTCTATCGACGAAATTATTGCCGATTCAAAGGCCATTTCCAAACAATACAAGCGTGACCGCGTGCGTTGGGCTTTGGAAGATGCAACCCGGGTATCTCTGATCACTGGTTATCGCGTTGGTCAAGGTGCCGTGCTGTTAGGTGCGCTGGCTTTGGCCCCTGTCGCCATCCTCGGCTCCACTTTCGGCTGGGGTCACAGCAGCATGTTGGGCCCGGGCGGCCGCCGTTAAGGGAGATTTGCAAATGGCTATCTTAAAATTTGAGGTCGGCACGGTGATGCGTAATATCATCTCCCACGTCGACGCAAAACCCGCCAGCCGGCTCGTCCTTGTAAAAAATCACGGTATCTACATTACACCTGTCGGCGCGGGTCCGGACAAGGTCATCTACGCCGAGGGCTGCGATCCAAACGTCGAATGCGAAACGTTGCGACTTGATGTCTATGACCGCTGTGCTGCGTTCGTTGGCGGCGATGATTTTGCAAATGACATCCCGCTCGAGTGGCTCCGAATGGCGGTTGATTTTTCGTGGAGATGGCTACAGGTCCGTGTTGATGACAACAAATTCGTCATGATTAACGGCACAGGCTCTTCAATGCCAAAAATTTTCTGTGGAGGGCGCGATGATGACAAATAACCCGATCAAAGTTTTTGTGGCGTCCGATCTGCACCTCGAGTTTGAGTTTGTCGCCCCGCCGACGGGCCCGGAGCTTGGTTTCGCACCAGGCGAGGTGGACCTGATTTTACTGTCAGGTGACATCTGGACAGGTGCGAAAACGGCGCCGTGGATTTGCAAGCTTGCCGAAAAGCAAAACACACCCGTCTGTTGGATCGCCGGAAACCATGAATTTTATGGCCAAAAGATCGAAAAGACGCTGAAGGGCTTCCGAGAAACCTGTGCAAATCACCCGCTTGCATACTTTTTGGAATCGGAATCCGTCACGCTTGAAATCCATGGTCGTCCCGTCCGCGTTATTGGCTGCACCCTGTGGACCGATTTCGATCTGAACGGTCAACCCAAAAATGCAAAAGAAATGGCGTCTTATGGGCTAAGCGATTACCGCAAAATCACAGAGGATGCCCGGGCTGCAGCAGGCATTTACACGCGATTTAAGCCAGAACATGCCCAACGGCGCCATTTTGTTTCGCGGATGTGGCTGCAGGATGAACTTTCGGCGCCGTTTTCAGGTGTGACGATTGTAATGACGCACCATGCGCCGCATCCAAACAGTGTGTCCGGAACATATAAAAAGGACGAATTGACACCCGCGTATGCATCTGATCTGACAGAAATGTTGACAGAGCACGATGTCGATTTATGGACGCACGGGCACGTCCACGAAAGCTTTGACTATGAGATCGGCGGTACGCGGATCGTCTCCAATACGTACGGATATTTTGCGGAAGATATCAACCCACGTTTTGACAACGGCAAAATTGTGGAGGTGTGAGATGAATCCAAACCTGTTTTTTATCGATTTTGAGGCATCATCTTTTGATGGTTATCCAATCGAAGTTGGTATTGCAAAGCTCCACCCTATGGGAACAATCATGCATGAAGCCTATTGGATTAGACCCACAGGCGAGTGGATGCTGAAACATGAGTGGGATCCTGTCGCAACAAAAGAGCACGGGCTCAATCTTAATATAATCATGGATCACAGCCAAAATCCTGATTGGGTTTGTAAAGGCCTCAACAACCATTTTGATGACAACGTCGTTTTTTGCAGATCTCTGAAGCATGACGGACGTTGGCTATCTATGCTGTATAAAGCGGCTGGTATGGAGTGTCCATTCAAGATTGTTGAATACCAACACTTGCTAGATAAGTTTGGTGTTAATGCTTATGAGCACACAAAAATCATTAACGTGGCCGTTGATTTCCTCACAGAAAATGGTGAAGAAGTTGGAAATCGGTATAGACCATCTGCGATCATGATGGCGGCAGAAGTCAAGTTCGCAAGGAAGTGGATGGCATGAGTAACATTCTTTTCTGCGGCGATCCGCACGGCAGCTTCAAACCGATCCATTACGCAGCAACTGGTTCCGATGCACAGGCAATCGTTTTGTTGGGTGACATGGACCTCGAGCGACCGATTGATGTCGAGTTTGCTGAGGAACTGGATCGCGGTGTACGCGTCTTGTACATCCCTGGAAATCACGATTACGACCGAGATCTCTGGTTTAACAATTTGTTCGATTCCGAACGCTGTGAGAACCTTCACGCCCGCGTTATTGAGGTGTGCGGCATCCGTCTTGCAGGCTTGGGGGGCAACTTTCAGTCGACAATTTGGCACCCTCACGACGGGCCCGGAGAGCCAAAATATGAGACACGGGAAAGCTTTATGAGGACGCTGAAACCGCAGGCTCGTTGGAAGAAAGGGCTACCGCGAAAACGCCGCGGTGCGATCTGGCTGGAAGATATTGAAGCGCTGGCAGAGATGGAAGCTGACGTACTCGTCACGCATGAAGCCCCATCCTGTCACATGCATGGACACACCGTTTTTGACGATCTCGCTCGGGACCTAGCTGCGGGCACAATCGTTCACGGGCATCACCACTACACCTATGAGGACGCCGTCGGAGGCATCCGGGTCATCGGCTTGGATAGAGACAATAGCTGGGTCTTTGATTGGGGGTGTCAAATAGCACCCGTTAGGTACGCACGAAAAAACAGGGGTGTTTTCTGTCTACTGGTTGGCAACGCGGAAGCCCAAGATTATAGCTCCAACGTTTGGCTTAATGAACCGTGCATTGAGCACACGCTTGTCTCGGGATATTATGACTTTTCATTGTCACTCTATATCTAGGTGATGCAGCACCGCAATTTGAGAAGCTAGAACCAGAACAAATTTATAGCTCCGATCAAATAAACAGCAGAACACCAGGTTCTTCTTGGTTAGGCGATGAATCCACAATTAAAACTAACAAATAAAATTTCATCTTGTCTGACCTGCCTTAGTCGCAGACAAGTCCGGCGACTGGTCGTGTCAATGCTGCGTCCTAGCACATGTTCAGGTTGGCACCCAAGCATAAATGGTCTCACTGAACTCCACTGAGTATACAGATTATTTGGATTGCTACGAGTTGATCAGTTCTGCGTATTTAGATTGTGTTGTGCCACCTAATCCAAATGTTCTCTCAATCGCGGCATAAGCTCGACCATATTGCATGGACGTGTACGAGCATCAAATTGGTGGACAAGGATATCGTCCCATGCGTCTTTGCAAGCGCCTGTTGACCCAGGCAGAGCGAACAAGTATGTGCCATTGGCAAGCCCGGCCATTGCACGGGACTGAATGGTGGAGGTTTTGATTTTTTGGAAACTGATCCAGCGGAACATTTCGCCAAATCCAGGAATTTCCTTTTCGCAAACCCTCTCAAATGCTTCTGGGGTCACATCACGTCCCGTCAATCCTGTTCCACCAGTGCTCACAACTACATCGATGTTTTCATCTTCTATCCAACCGTTGAGCAACACCTCGATATCTCCCACATCATCCTTGATGATGTTTCGTGCAGCTAAGACATGCCCCGCATCTTCAATCCGTTTGACGAGCACATCCCCTGACTTATCCGTATCTAATGTGCGCGTGTCAGAAACCGTGGCTACGGCAATCCGGACAGGAATAAAGCTACGCTCTCCATCGATATGCGACATATAAAACCTCATATGTTTGAAAGTTGATGTTCACCAGTCCCACTGGCTAAGGGTTTCGGCTTGCGCATCGGTCAAGCCAAGGTCGCGCCCTTCCGTTAGGGCGTAACTCAATGGTGTCTTGAAACTCAGACGATACCCGGCCCACATAACGCCCAACAGGGATGCTTTGGGCGCATAAACCAACAACGGCGCATCGCTAGATGCGAGAACGAGCTCACGAAACAGCATAACTTCATCTTGCGAAGGCATATTTCCTTCCAATGGAAGGCTATAGTACGTCATGCCAACAGCTTCCGTTTCTGCACGATGAAGCTTCGCGGACTTAGGTGCGGTTCCCAGGTCAATGACAGCTTTATAGCCATATGCTTTCAGCTCACCAATCTTATTGACCGGCCGACCATTGGTCGTTAACAGGTAAGGAAGTGCCCGACCAGGGTTTGGTAATGCGATCCCATAGCCCATTTCACCGGGGAGTTTCGCAGACTGAAGGCTGGGGTTTTGCTCCAGAGACTTGCCAGATAAATCAATTTCGGGGGGAAGAGAAAGTTCCCGCCCAACATCACCATCGCCCCACCACCCGCAAGCCTTAACGGCGTTCGGGGCTATAGCCGATAGGGTCAATGTGACCCCAAGCGAAAAGGAAAGCCAATGTCTGGCCATATGCCATCTTCCCAATATAAAGATGAAGGGATCAGACGATTATGCAGAAAGTTTATCGCACCCGCTACAGTCACCGAGGAATTCCTTAAAGGTTTCCCCTTCGAAAGAAATGAAATTATTAGTCACATCTGCGAACTCCTTATAGAAAGGGTGCTTTGCAAAATCAGCAAGCTTTTCGCAAAAATTCGGAACCCAGCGGACAATATGTTCATTATAAAACCGTTCTTGAATCTTTAGAATATTGAAGGCCGTTTCATCGTCACTATTGCTCCAGGCTTCTTCTTCTGCCTTGAGAAGCTGTTCCATAAACTCAAATTCTGCCGAAATATGATCCGGCATACCAATGAACCCGTCGTTGATCGCAACGCCGGCACCTTCCATAAATTTTTTAACCTCTACGGTTTCTTCACTCCACAGCTCGTTTTCTTCACCAAACCTTGAATCGACATGCATGGATTGGTGAGGAGAAACACGAGGACCCGGCCCAATAAACAAGCGGGTGTATTCAAGGGCCAAGTCCTCGCCAAGTTGTTCATGGGAGGAGGTATCAATGTCATCCCATAGGGAGCATCCCATGTTTTGTAGGGTTTCTGTGACATGGGGGTCTTGGAGATTATTAAGAAAACTGGAGGAAGGCTCCGATCTGAAAACCTCCGCCAAAAGCCCATAGACATTTGCCCGGGCCTTAGACCATTCGGCATTGTTTTTCAGATCATTGCTCATTGTACTTCCTCCAGTTTTATTTCTTGCTTAGGCTTTTTGTACCTGAACGACCGTATCGAACCAGCGTTGCGTGCCGCTGATCGGATCCGAGCTGTTCGGGATCACCACGTTGGGGTGCACACCGTGCTTGTTCCACCAGATGTTTTTCGAATCAGCATCTGGAGAACCACCACCATCAATCGGTGTGCCTTTCCCGTTGGCGAACACACCGGAGAACTTCCGACCGAAGTGGTGTGAAATGGCAATGACGCCAGGCACAATACCTTCGGTAACGTAAGCGGTTGTGGTGATTTCACCGACATGGCTTTTTACCTTGATCGTATCCCCATCCTTAATGCCGCGTTCTGCAGCCGTCTTGGAGTTGATCCATCCCGGATTATCATGCTTGATCTCAGCAAGCCACTTACAGTGCGCCGTACGCGAGTGCGAATGCACAGCAACCTTGTATGTGGTCAATACCAAGTCATCCTTCGACATCTTCTCGTGCTCAGGAATTGCAGTATATGTCGGGAAGGCAGGCAAACCTTTCGCCTTGAAGTTATCAGAATAGAAATCCATCAGACCCGACTTCGTGAACTTCGTATTCGGCGCATAAGCCTGATACGGCGTTCCATCGATGTCTTGAGCCACGTAGCCCTTCTTGGCATCCTTGGTCTTGAGGTACCCGACCTTCTTGGCCTCGGCTTCATTTTTGGCACCAGTTTTCTTCCAGTTCCAATACACGCCGGTTTCATCATCAAGGATCACGCCGTCACCGGACACATCGACTTTCTTTTCATAAAAGCCGTAGTTGCCCTTATCGTTCGGGTCGTGCCAGACACCTTTGGCTTTCATGTATTCAAAGCCACCGGCTTCTTTAACACCCGGCGTCATTTCACAAGACTGACGTACGAAGTCTTCCTTGCTAGAATATGCCAGCTCAAAGCCGATCCGTTTTGCCAGTTCGGGGAAGACATCACCCTGACAGCGCGCTTCACCCAAGGGCTTCACGAGCGGTTGACGGATGTAGTATTCAGCGACCTGGTTGGCGGAGACCATGTCTTCCCAGTCCCAGCGTTCCAGGTATGTCACGTCAGGCAGGATGATATCCGCATACTGCGATGATTCATCATAGGTGATGGTCGTACACACTTGGAACGGAATGATGCTCTCATCCGCCATAATGGAAGACCAATCATTATTGTCACCATTAATGAATGCTGGGTTGTAACAGCTCCACCAATAGACCTTAGGGCGGCCTTGGCTGCCGTCCTTAATCACCGGACCCACTTGGTGGGACACATGGTGCGTCGGGAATACAGCTTCACCTTTAAAGCCATCTCTAACGTCCAGCGTTTTGTGTACTGCAGCTTTTTTGGAGCTTGGAGATTTCCAACCGGCACCAACACCCATCACGCGTCCACCCGGACGGTCAAGAGTATTTGTAATTGCAGACAGAAGCATTGCTGCACGTTCGGTATCTGCCCCGTAGTAGTGCATAACTGCACCACGGTACGTCACCAAGCAAGCCGCTTTGGCTTTGGCAAAGCCACGCGCAATGTCTTTGATCTGTGATGCGGGAACGCCACTGACACCTTCTGCCCATTCCGGCGTAAACTTAGCCATCTCTTTTGTAACAGCCGCGATTTTCTGATCAGTGGTGGCTTTGTAATCCGGCGTAACGCGCATGAATTTGAAATGATCCTTTTTGTAAAGGCCTTCATTCATGATGACATTCATCATAGCCAGAATAACTGCGCCATCCGTACCCGGTTTAATGGGCACCCATGCCGTGGATTTTGCCGCCGTGTTGGTCAAACGGACGTCAAAGGTATAGCACGGGACCTTGCGATCTACGATCGCACGGATCAGGCGTTGGGCAGTTGGAATGTGGTTGGTATGGGTTTCCAGATTATTAGACCCGAAGTTCACGATATAGTCGGTTTTATCGTAATCCCAGTTGTCATACATGCCGCCCCAAAGGCTTTCCTGGCCGACCCACTTTGCTGCTTCACAAACCGAGGTATGGTTGCCAATGGTTCCAGAACCGTATGCGTTCATGAAGTCATACATGACGCCAGCCTGTGAGGCTTTATGGCGACCATATTGATACATGAACAGTTCCGGTGTTCCAGCATCGCGCAGTTCCTTGAGCTTACCAGCGATGGTATCCAGAGCTTCGTCCCAGGAAATACGTTTCCATTTGTGCTCACCGCGTTTGCCAACACGTTTGAGCGGGTGGAGAATACGATCCGGGAAGTAAACCTGGTTCACACCCGCTTGCCCCTTGGCACAGAGCTTGCCCATGGTGCGGATAGAATCCGGATGGCCTTCCAACTTCTTCAGTCGCCCGTCTTCCACATAACCAATCATGGAATCACGAGTCACACACTGCCAGCATGCTGTCGGAATAGCTTTGCGTTCAACCCCTGTAACAGGATTAAAGTCACGACCACTACCAAGTTTTACAGTACCAGCAAGAGCCTTCTTTGGTGCGCCAACACCGCCTGTTGCGGCTGCGACAGCACCCACACCGGCAAGGCTCATAAAATTACGACGGTTCAATTTTTTCATCTTCTTGAATCCCTTTCCTAACATTGAGCCTTATGGAATCAGGTCCATATAGTGGTCCAACTTGCCCTTCTTCCTCGCGGTATAGAGTTCCTTCAGAATGTTATCCGGATCAATGTAGAAAACGTGAGGTTTGGTACCAGCTTCTGGTAGCAGGACATTTGCGTCTTTCATAAGGTCATGCTCTTTAACAAGCATAGAGACCTCAGAGTTGGGATCATTCAGATCACCGAAGATACGTGCACGACCCTGGCATGTGTTAACACATGACGGCTCGATACCGTTGGCCACACGTTCCTTGCAAAAATCACATTTGTCCGCAGCTTGCTTGGACGGGTCCTTGCCAGCTTTGACGAACGGATCGAACGAACGAACACCATACGGGCAGGCATCGATACACTTGCCGCAACCGATGCACAATTCCTTGTCAATTAAGACCAGACCGTCGGGGCGTTTGTAGGTTGCCCCAGTACGGTAACGAACCTTTGAACCGTCAGCCGCAATAAATTTCTTGCGATCACCGGCGGTTTGTTCGGGACATGCCTTAACGCAAGGCGGCACACCGTCTTCTTTGTTGCCCTCACAGTGGTTACACATCAACGGCAAGAAAGCTTTCTTGGTATCGGGGAATGAACCGGTGGTTTTTTCCTGGATAACGCAACGAAAACGGCCAACGGAAACATCGTGTTCTGCTTTGCAGGATACGGTACAAGCTCGACAGCCAATGCACTTACGCAAGTCCATGACCATGGCATAGCGCTGAACACCGGTGGCAGCTTCAGCCTCTTTCCCCGGAACCGCGAGGGCTGCGATGCCAACGGCCCCGAGACCAGCCCCCTTGAGCAGACCACGTCTACTCAGGTCTGTTTCTTGTTCACTCATGTCTTATCCCTCCCTATCTATGGATATTTCTGACATTTCTCTCAAAGCGGCAAAGCCTCTGATCAACCGCCACTCAATAAATCGATGGCATCCTCAAAATTAGCGAAGGCATCATCGATGATCTTGATGGAATATTTTTTGTTATGGACACCGTTGCCGATGCGAACCACATCAACAAGTTGCTGACCTTTAGAAATGAGGTCCTTTGCTTCAGCAACCACCTTGGGATCGGCACCAGCATCTACTGCCATAATCAGCGCTTGCTGGGCCTCAGCAGCCACTTCAGTGACGTCCTTGATGTTGCGCTCAACATCCAGGCCCCAGTTTTCAAGCATCTTCTTATGGTTTTTCGTGTGACAGGCTACACATGCCTCACCTGAACCGGTGCGTACAGGATGCCCCTTGCCCATCTTCTTCTTAACGTGACACGCCATGCAGTTTGTATTCACACGGTCCATCAACTGAGGTGCACCTTTTGAACCTTCGAATACCGGCGCACCCGTCAAAAGAATCTTTTGGAACTTATGCTGATCTTGGTGGCACAACTGACAATCATTGCGCACGAAGTCGTAATGGTCGGGTTGGTTCTTGTGCTCAACCTTCACATGACAATCAAAGCAATCGGCTGTACGTGTGGGAATATGCGTATCATGCATTTTCACTTTGTCTTGCGCCGTGCTGAGTAGCTTTTCACTTCGGTTGTGACACTTCAGACAGCCGTTAGAAACCACATTACCTGTTTCAACATGCCCATCACCCTTCACCACGTCGAAGTGACAGCTTTCACAAGGCACGCCTCTCTCCTGAAGCGTTTGGTGGGTAATCGGTGTGGCATTTGGATCGTCTTCACTAAGCTGGGCTTGAAGTGGTTTTGTCGGAATGGTGTGACAGATCGAACACTTCGACTTGCCTTCATTGAATTCGACGCGCGGATCCGTCTTAAAGCTGATCCGCTTAATGCCTTCCGCCGGCGTACTCGCCACAACAGCCTTTTCGAGTGTGGGCTTGTCGAGCTTCAAGTGGCACAAGAAGCAAATTTCTTGTGGTACCTCAAAGTGTTTCTCGGCTGTCGTCTTAAAGTGACAGTCTTCACAAGCAACATCCTGCCCTTCTAAAGCCTTCTCAGAAAAGTGGACCTTGTGCTTAAAACGAACTTTCTTGTCGGAGAACTGAAGTTCTTTATCTTGAAAATCTTCTTTGGCGTGACACTGCGTACAGTTCTCATCCTTAACGACAGGCCGGATGGGAAGCGGAGCATTTGGATCGTACAGATACGCCGCTAGGTGACGCAAACCTTCCATTTTCGCCTTGAAGGTTCCATGCCCTTCTGGACCAAAGTGACAATCTACGCATTCCGCTTGGGTACCGTCTTTGCTATTGGAAGCATGATGCTTTGAGTTTTTCCAGGCTGCGTCCTGCTCATCCATGACATGGCAAGAACCACCGCAAAAAGAGGATTGAGCGGTGTACACCTCAATACCACCGTAACTCGCCCCACCCAGGATGATGACACCAACCACCACCATCCAAACCGAACTCAACTTCCAGAAAGACTTCACCTTAGAGGCTCCCAATAGTTCTTTAATTCTTGCGTCCCACTCTCACGCTCCAATGGAGTGGTGGATGGGTTACGCACACGACCGGCAATGACAATTCCGCACGACATACGCCCCTGCGGATCCGCAAGGGGCGTGCCAAATGCCGATAATCATACAATCAATTGAAAATTAAGGAGAAACTGCAGTTTACAATAATTCTACTTGTTCGGTTTTCCGTACTCATCGTAGGGTTATGTTCGGATTTCCGAGCAGAATTAGATAGGCGTAATATTAAAACGATTAGCCTTCAATAACGGTCTCACGGGCTTCGCCGCACTCGTTTCTCAGGTCTTTGTCGGCTGACAGTCTCATCTTGCTAATTCAGAAATTTTCGCCTTCAAGTCAGCCACCGTCGGCACATGCCCAGACACAACCACCTGTCCATCAATGACGACAGCAGGCGTAAACATCACACCAAATGGCGCAAATTCTCTCGGGTCTGTGAGGTGCTCAATCTCAGCGTCAACACCAAGTTCGGAACAAGCTTCTCGAACGTGTTGTTCTGTCATTTGACATTTCGGGCAACCAGGGCCGGCAATCTGGATTTTCATGACCTGTACTCCTTAAAAGACAAAATTACCGAAGAACCAGCCGACAAGCGTTCCGAGGATCATGATGGTTGGCACGTAGACCAATGCTTTTTTAATCCCGAATATGCGCGCGATTGCCAGCCAGTTGGGAAGGCTGAGGCCAGGGCCGGTTAGCAGCAACGCCAAAGCTGGCCCCTTGCCCATTCCCATTGACATCAACGTGTCTACAAAAGGGGCTTCTGTCATCGTCGCGAAATAACTGACCGCACCGATAACCGTTGCCAAGAAGGACGAGAGCAAGCTATTTCCCCCGAGCCATTCTCGAATCCATTCCTCGGGCAACAAATAACCAATGATGCCGACAAGGAACACTCCCGCCAGCAACAACGGAAAGATCAGCCGCACGAACCACCAGGTTTCTTGCATCCACTGCTGAATGTCATTGCGTGGAATGACCCGCCAAGCATAAAGGCCTGTTACGGCAGTAAGGGCACCCCAAACCAAGATTTTATTGATGTAGGGGCCCGACGTGACGAGGTAGTTCGGCAGCAAGAGTGTCAAAACCAACAGCAATAATAGGATAGCCGCATGCTTTGTTATGAGGCGGCCATCCCCTTGCGGCTGCATCTGAATGTTGGGCAACTCGCGCTCTTCATTTCGAAAAGCCAAGGTCATTACCCACCCAACCACAAAAGCCATCGCAAGAGCCGCAACAATGCGTGCAATAACCATTTCCGCACCGAGGATCGTGCCGGTATACGTCAGCGCCAACACATTCGCTGCGGGGGCAACCCACAACACAATGAAGGCCGCACCAATTCCAGCACCCGCGAAATACAGACCACTTGCAACCGGTATGACGGTGCAAGAGCAAGCCGCCACCAAAAAGCTGGCCATGCTGGCAATGGAAAAGGATTTCGTTTTACTGGCTTGTTCCCCCAAAAGTGCGAGCACTGACTCTCGACGAATAAACGTCACCATACCCCCAGCCAAGAAGAAAGCTGGCACCAAGCAAGTGAGGACATGCGTTGCGATGTAACCCTGTAAGGCTGATAATCCTGCAACAATCAGTTCGATAAACATTTTCAGCATCCTTGACTATTGGAAGCTTCCCCCCCCCCGAATGGTAGGGCGACCTGTCATTCTTTTACGCTGCCGATATGTGCCGCGGCCTGTTGCACATTTTCCCCAGTCGACGCTTATCTTGTGCGTACACACCCGCATTTCCGATTCCGGAAACCGTCTTGTCGATCACATTACAAACCCAATTCGGCAGGTTCGGAGACAATCCGTACAGTATCCACAATCCCTGTCTCGTATCCTCTAACAAACCAAGCTTTCGCAGGGTTGCGAGGTGCCGGGACACTTTCGGCTGAGAGACATCTAACGCATAACATATCTCGCAAACGCACAACTGCCCCTCTTGCGCGATCAGCGCTACGCACCTCAGCCGCGTCGGATCCGACAGCAATTTGAAAATTTGATCAGGTTCTTTCATCTGATTAATATACTCCTACCCATATATATGGTCAACCATATATAATAACCTTATGGCGCAGCTTGAATGACGGGTTGAGATTGATGCAAGGCAGAAATAGTCATAAAGAACAGGCGGAAAATAAAGGCACGCTTTGGGTCTTTGCATACGGCTCCTTGATCTGGAACCCATGCTTTGCTTTCATCGACCGTCAAGTCGCGTTGCTATATGTTTAAAGACGCTGCATTAGTTGTTTACGAAACAGAACAGAGTTGAGACATGGTGAGCACCTCTCATAACCATTCCACTATGCAGGACATCAACGAAACCCGGATTGGCTTTGCGGCTCTTCTGACCGGTACCTTCATGATCGCTGAGGTCGTCGGCGGTGTTTTGTCCGGCTCTCTGGCCTTATTGGCAGATGCCGGTCATATGGTGACAGATTTTGCCAGCCTCTGTCTGGCCTGGTTCGCGTTCCGCCTAACCCGTCGCCCTGCAGATTGGCAACATACATATGGCTATGACCGCTTTATGACCTTAGCCGCGTTTGTGAACGGATTAGCATTATTCGTCGTTGCCGCATGGATCATTGTGGAAGCTTTCCATCGGCTCAATGAGCCTACGACAGTGCTGGGCGGCATTATGCTGTGGGTCGCGATGGGAGGACTTTTCGTCAACCTGATCACATTTTGGATGTTGCATGGCGGTGACCATAAAAACCTCAACCTCCGAGCAGCTTATTTGCATGTACTTGGGGACCTGCTTGGGTCCGTAGCTGCGTTGATCGCCGCCGTTGTTATTCTTCTCACGGGGTGGATGACGATAGACCCTCTCTTATCTCTTCTCGTTGCGTTGCTCATTCTACGCTCAGGTTGGTATGTTGTTCGCGATAGCGGAAATATTCTTTTAGAAGGTGCGCCAAACGATATTGATCGTCAGGAACTTTCTGCTGATTTAGTCAGCAGCATTTCTGCGCTGACGGATATTCATCACGTACATATCTGGTCGATCTCTGAAAACAGGCACATGGCAACCCTCCATGCACGCGTATCTGGTCGACCAGATATGGAACAAGTCACTGTTGACATTAAACGCCGTCTTCAAGACAAATATGGAATTAACCACGCAACTGTCGAAATTGAGTTTGACTGTTGTGCCGATGATGACGGGTGCAGTCAAAACTAGGTCATGGACTCATAAACAAACAATGCGCCAGAGCAGTCCGCTGATGCTCCACAAGCAGACGTTTTTTGCCGAGGCTGATAAGGTCCGAGTCTGACCCGAAGCGGTCTTCAGCACCAAGAGAATACCATCTCACATAAGAACTGCTCACATATGTCCTAGGCCGCGAGGACAAAATCAGACGGGTGTACGTGGTGCTGCAATTATTATGGCGGCTCCGACAAGGCAGACGCTTGCACCGATAATATCCCAGCGGTCAGGGCCGATACCTTCGACGAGCCAGAGGAATGCGAGCGAACTCGCGATATAGACTCCTCCATAGGCGGCGTACGTGCGTCCAGCGGCGGCGCTATCGACTAAAGTGAGAAAATACGCAAACAAGCCTAGAGAGACGAGTCCAGGCAAAATCCACCAGATTGACTTGTCGAGGCGGAGCCACGCCCAGAACGCGAAACATCCCGCGATTTCGACTATGGCAGCCCCGATATAAGCGGCGATGGTTTGCATTATGATTTTTTCCTTCTTCGACAATTGACAACTGAATCGACATTTGATGCAAGGCTTTCCTTTGAAAGGGAGACAGGATTTGAGCCGAGGCGATTTGAACGAAAACCTGGTGAGCGTCATAGAGGGCGTTCGCCGACTGAAAACCGAAATGTCATCAATGGCATTCTCTGGCGGCTGAGAACTGGAGCGCCATGGCGCGACGTGTCGGAAAATTATGGCAACTGGAATTCGAAATATCGCCGCTTTCGACGATGGAGTGCATCCGGGGGTGCTGTTAGAGGAAAATGGGTTGAAGCTGAGTTAGCGGGGCCCTAGAAGCCCCGTACCGATCAACATCACAGGCCAACTGTAATCCAGGTGGAGAGCCGCTCAACCGCCTGTCGGTGATGCAATCATTTCGCGCCATCAAGTTACGGCTTGCTCCTACAGTCACTAGAGGAGGTAAGATTCTTGATAGGTCAGATGAAAGAAGCAAAGGAGCTATAGATATACGGGGGAACTAGCGCATCCTCGAGCGCGTACTAAGAGACAACCGCCGAATGAAGTCGTGTCAAGAAAACGGGTTTATCTGCATCAAGGTGTTTTGAGGATGAATGATTGAATCTATGCCGTCGCAATTCGATACGCGGCGTTGCTAGAAGGAGAGAGACCATGGCTATCAAGAAAACGTTTCTAACCGCCGGGATGGCGACAGCCCTCAGCATTGGCGCTGCGGCCCTGGCATATGCGCACGGTCCCGGTGCGACCGGCACCTATCAACCTTACGGTTGGGATCAGTGCTTGTATGGGGGAGGCATGATGGGGCAAGGTCATATGGGGCAAGGCCAAATGCCCATGATGGGGCAAGGCATGATGGGCCGGGGCATGGGTTCCGGCATGATGCAGTCACTCCCGCAAGACCTGTCCGTTGAGGATGCCAAGCATATGTTGGAGCATCGGTTTACCGGAAACAGCAACCCCAACGTTAAGGTCGGCAAAGTGGAAGAGAAAGACGACGACACCATCGTTGGCGAAATCGTCACAAAGGATGGTTCCCTTGTCCAGTCTCTGGAAGTGGACCGCCACACAGGTATGATGCGCCCCGCGCAGTAAGGAAAGCTCTTATGAAGCTATCAATTTCCCATCTTGCCATACCCCTGAGTATCGCAACGCCAGCCGCAGCCTTCGCACAACAACCCTATAGCCCCTTTTGTGGTGATCACATGTGGGGCGGAGATTGGCAAGGTTGGTTCTTTGGCCCGATCTCAATGATCGTGTTCATCGCTTTGGCTATTGTTGTTGTGGTGTTCCTGGTGCGCTGGCTCGGTGCGCCGACGCAGAGGAGTGCCCTACACAGTCCTTCCGACATCACGCCTCTGGATATTCTCAATACACGATTTGCTAAAGGTGAGATCGATAAGGAGGAGTTTGAAGAGCGACGGCGTATGCTTGATTAATGGACGATCACACACCGAAGACGCACGCTTAATGGCACGCGTTTAAGGCTTACATATTTAAGGGCCGTCTAGTGGTACTAGGCGGCCCTTGGTGGAAGTTCAGTTTATCTGTTCCATTTTTGTGCAGGTATTTATCTAGGTATTTTCTGGCGCCGTATGATTCGTATGCAGGCATTTATTGTGATCAGCCAGAACTTCGATTACGCGGCATTCGGACACCCGCCCCCCTCGGCACTCTTTGACCATCCGTTGAAGTTCGCCCTTCATTGCTTGAAGGCGTTCGATCCGGCTCTCGACCTCTTTAAGCTGCCCCTGCGTAATGTCCGTCGCCGCTTCGCACGTTTGATCGGGATGGCTTACAAGACTCAGAAGTGCTCGGATCGCGTCGAGCGGAAAACCAAGTTCCCTGCCATGTCGGATGAACGCCAGTTGTTCGACATGCTTGGTCTCGTACAGCCTCCGGTTTCCAGCCGAACGAGGAGGCTCTGGCATTAAGCCGATCTGTTCGTAATAGCGGATCGTCTGGACCTTACAGTTGGTCTGGCTCGACAGCCAACCGATCGTGAATTCTTTACTCGACATCAAAACACATCTTGCATCTACAGTTACTGTAGGTGTTAGGAGTACCATAAGGATCTTAGCTTATCAATGAAGGTGACGCGCTAGAGGTAGATTGATGACGTTAGCTCATGACATAAAAGAGACTCAATCTTGTAAGGGGCAGGAAAGCCCTCTGCAGGATTCTGACTCGGCCTGTTGCGGTGGACAGGGTGTGACCTCTGCGGGGATCACAGAGGCTGCGCAAGTTTCATCATCAGACCTGCACCGCTACGTCTTCAAGGTGCAAGGTCTGGACTGCGCCGAGGAAGTCGCGACTTTACGGCGCGGGGTGGGGCCACTTGTGGGCGGTGAGGATAAGCTCGCCTTCGATGTTCTGAACGGCCGCATGATGGTGCTTAAGGACGCTGAGCAGATTTCGGCCAACGCGGTTCGCGAAGCCGTGCGCAGAACCGGCATGAGCGCCGTGGAGTGGCGCGCGGACGACGCAGACCTTAAGCGGGCAAGCGAGAAACACCAGCGTGCACAGACTTGGTTCACGGCACTCAGCGGCCTGTCGGTGCTTGCCGGTCTGGCTCTACATGTTTGGCTGGCCGGGGGCTTCGCGGAGGCCCTGAGGCTTTTTGCCGGACATGACGGACAGGCGATGCCGCTGCCCGAAGCGGTTGCCTATGCTCTCGCCATCGGATTCGGTGCCCGCTATGTGGTGGTGAAGGCGTGGTACGCGGCCCGCTCACTACGGCCGGACATGAATCTCCTGATGGTGATTGCGGTCACTGGCGCGGTCGGCATTGGCGAATGGTTCGAGGCTGCGACCGTCTGTTTCCTGTTCGCCCTGTCTCTGTTGTTGGAGAGTTGGAGCGTGGGGCGGGCGAGGCGCGCCATCGCCCAGCTTCTCGACTTGACGCCACTGACCGTGCGCCTGAAGCTCGACTCTGGCGAGGAAAAGGAAGTGCCGGCCGCCGAGGTGCCCGTCGGGTCGCATTTCATCATCAAGCCGGGAGAAAAAGTCGCCCTCGACGGACGTGTCGCGTCTGGCGTGAGCGCCGTCAACCAAGCCCCCATCACCGGGGAAAGCATTCCCGTCACGAAGGAGCCGGGATCGGAGGTTTTCGCCGGAACGATCAATGGCGATGGCGCCATCGAAGTCATCAGCACCAAGGCGGCTCAAGATACCACGCTTGCGCGCATCATCCGCCTCGTTGAGGATGCCCACAGCCGCCGTGCGCATGTCGAGCAATGGGTGGAGAAATTCGCCCGAATTTACACACCCGCAGTCATCGTGTTGGCGATCGCGGTGTTCGTGTTGCCGCCACTTCTGTTTAGCGGCGCATGGGATGATTGGTTTTATCGCGCGCTTGTGTTGCTGGTAATCGCCTGTCCCTGCGCTCTCGTCATTTCCACGCCCGTCAGCATCGTTTCCGCATTGGCGGCGTCCGCACGCCAGGGCGTGCTTATCAAGGGCGGCACCTACATTGAACAACCCGCACACCTCAAGGCCATCGCTTTCGACAAGACTGGAACACTGACCCAAGGTCAACCGGCCGTGGTCGCTGTGACGCCACTCAACGGGCACACGGAACAAGAACTGCTTGAGCGCGCGGCCGCGCTGGAGGCGCGCAGTACGCACCCGCTGGGACAAGCGATTATCGGATACGCGGAACAAATTGGCGTAACGCCCAACCCTGCCGAAAACGTCCAAGCGCTCCCGGGGAAAGGGGTTACAGGCCAGATCCGGGGAGACGAGTTCTGGCTTGGCTCCCACCGCTATCTCATGGAGAGAGGACAAGAGACACCAGCAATTCAAGCGCAAGCCAAGAAGTTGGAGCGCAACGGACAAACGGTGGTGGTCGTCGGCACGAAGTCACATGTCTGTGGCCTGATCGCCATCGCGGATACGGTACGCCCATTCGCTCGCCAAGTGGTTGCTAATTTGCGCCGAGGTAGTATCGAGCACATCATCATGTTGACCGGCGACAATCAGGCAACCGCCGAGGCGATCGCGCGCAAGGTGGGGATTGACGAGGTGCATGCCGAGTTACTGCCCGAGGACAAAGTCGCCGCCGTCGAGAAATTGGTTTTGAAATACGGCACGGTCGCCATGATTGGCGACGGTGTCAATGACGCCCCGGCGATGGCGCGGGCAAGCTTCGGCATCGCCATGGGCGCCATGGGCAGCGATGCCGCCATCGAAACCGCTGATATCGCGCTGATGACAGACGACATAGCGAAGTTGCCGTGGCTTGTCCGCCATTCCAGGCGCACCCTCAACATCATCCGAGAGAACATCGTTTTCTCGCTCGGCGTCAAGGCGGTCTTTGTCGTCCTAACCTTTGCTGGCTTTGCAACCCTGTGGGGTGCCATCGCCGCCGACGTCGGCGCGTCGCTTCTGGTGGTCGTCAACGCCCTGAGACTGCTGCGCTCAAGGCCGCATTAGCTCGGTGTTGCGGAACGCATGACGACCGATCGCACAATGCACGGCCATAGGTAAATATATGAGCGGGCAATGGTAATTTGGATCAGGAATAACGGGTGGAATGGAAACGACATGACCGAGGATAGAAAGACGCTGTTGGGCTTGGGGATCGTCGTGGCCGTGGCCGGGATTGTGATCGCTGCCGCATTGGTCATGAATGCATTGATTGAGTAATAGAGAAGGAATGATTCATTTGACTGCCATAACACGTTTCGTTTGGGTCGCCCTCGCGGCTGTGTCAATTGTCACGGCCTCATTGGGCTCGGTGTGGGCTCAAACGGCATCCCCGTGGGCTGAGGCCGACAAGACAGCAGTCCGCCTGATCTCCGCGATCAATTCAATCGATGATACTGATCGCATAAAACTTGGTTTGCATTTCCGGATGAAGGATGGCTGGAAGGTCTACTGGCGCAATGCAGGGGACGCAGGTTATCCGCCGACACCGGACTGGTCAGCCTCCGAAAACATAGACAACGTGACAATATCCTGGCCCGCGCCCGAACGGTTCCAGATTCTTGGCTTCAACTCGCTCGGTTACCGGGACGAGGTTGTCCTACCGCTCGACGTGAAACTAAAACATCCAGATACGCCAACCGCCGCCAGGGTCACTGTCGATTACCTGACATGCAAGGACATTTGCATCCCGATCGAGGAGAGCCTGGAGATTATTCTGCCGTCGGGTCCGGCATCGCCGAGTCCGGAAGGACATCTGATCGGCCGGTTTGCCGCCAAGGTTCCGGGAAGCGGTGACGGCGTTGGACTCAAGCTCAAAAACGCGAAGGTATTCGGACCGGTCCCCTCGAATCCGGACGAAGCGGTGTTACGGGTAACGATCACATCCGCCGATGCCCTGAACAAGCCTGACATCTTCGTCGAAGATCCGGGGGGGCTGGTGTTTTCCAAGCCGTCGGTCCGCATTGAACCCGACGGCAAAACGGCTGTGTTCGATGTTCCGATCTCGGGTTTGAAGTTCACGAAAGCAAAGCTGACGGGTTCTGATTTGACCCTGACTTTTGTCGATAAATCTCTGGCGGCCGAATTTCGCGCCACGCCGGTCAATGGCGGTGCCGATCTGCCGTCGAGCGTAGCCCGCGCTCTCGAAAGGGAAGATACAACCTCCCTTTGGACGGTGATCGGGTTGGCCCTGTTGGGAGGCATGATCCTCAATCTAATGCCCTGCGTGTTGCCGGTCTTGTCCATCAAGTTGCTCGGTGCCGTCGGGCACGGCGGGCGGGACAACGCTCCGGTAAGGCTCAGCTTCGTTGCCTCCGCGGCGGGTATTGTGGCATCCTTCCTCGTATTGGCGTCCGCGTTGATCGGCCTCAAGGCGGCGGGGGCCACCATTGGCTGGGGCATACAGTTCCAATCTCCCTGGTTCCTGATTGCCATGACGATCCTGGTGACGCTGTTTGCTTGCAATCTCTGGGGATTTTTCGAGGTCCACCTCCCCGGCTGGGTTATGGACAGAACCGAAAACTTGTCGCCGAAAAGATCAGGTCTCACAGGAAACTTCTTGACCGGAGCATTCGCGACCCTTCTCGCCACGCCCTGTTCAGCGCCCTTCCTCGGGACCGCCGTCGGTTTCGCCCTGGCGCGCGGGCCGGTGGAAATAGTCGTTATTTTCTCCGCCCTCGGCATCGGTCTGGCCACGCCTTATCTAACGGTCGCGGCATTCCCGCGCCTTGTCACAAAACTGCCCAAGCCCGGCCGCTGGATGTTCATCCTGAGGCGCGTGCTCGGTTTCGCGTTAGCCGCAACGGGCGTCTGGCTTTTGAGCGTGCTCGCCGCCGAGGTCGGTTGGGAAACCGCCGCGCTGGTGAGCGGGATCATCTTCGCCATAGGCTTGATTCTCTTTCTCCTATCGCGCGGCATGCCAAGGCCGAGAACCGCTTTGGCGAGCGTCTCCTTCCTGGCGGCCCTGGCCGTGATGACACCACAGATATCGACCCAGGCCGCCCCACAAACCATAGCGGCCGAAAACGTGGAGGCTCTCGATAGCACCTGGCAACCGTTCGATGAAAAAGCCATACCGACGCTCGTCGCCCAGGGTAAGACCGTCTTCGTAGATGTGACCGCTGAATGGTGTATCACCTGCAAGGCAAACAAGCGACTGGTCCTATCCGACCCTTCGATTGTCGAGCGTCTGAAGGAAGAGAATATCGTCGCTATGCAAGCGGACTGGACACTGCCCGACGAGCGGATATCCAATTACCTCGCTCGTTTCGGGCGCTACGGCATTCCCTTCAACGTGGCCTACGGTCCCGGTGCGCCTAGAGGTATGACACTCCCAGAGATTCTATCGAAGGACCGTGTCTTGGCCGTGTTGGATGAGGCTCAGACGAGATAGGGGGGCATCCGCAGACGAGTCCGTTCGATGGCGAACAACTCAATCAACCCAGTAACTTTCAATCTGGAGCAATGAAATGACAAAATACAAGTTTTCACAAAAAACAGGGTGGGTCAGGCCGCTTATGGCATCTGTGGCATGTGCCGCTGTTGTCGCCGGGACGTTATTTCCAGTGTCGGCGTACGCGGCGGAGTTCACCGTCTACAAGTCGCCCTCGTGCGGTTGTTGCTCGAAATGGGTTGATCATCTGCAAGCGAATGGCCACACCGTTGCGGCCAAAAACATCGAAAATGTCGACGTGATCAAGAAGATGTCCGGGGTTCCTGAACACTTGCAGTCCTGCCACACGGCGATGGTCGATGGATACGTTATCGAAGGACACGTTCCCGCCAAGGACATTGAGCGGTTGCTTGCCGAACGCCCAACGGCAAAAGGGCTTGCAGCTCCTGGCATGCCAACTGGAGCACCCGGCATGGAGGGCGGTATACCGGACAGGTACAACGTGATGCTGTTTAAGGCGGATGGGTCGGCGGATGTCTACACGCAATACTGATGCGTGTTTTGTCCGCGATGATGACGGCACGAGAATCGCGCGCATTCTGCGGATCTTATGCCCCAGGAGGATTGAAGAAATGAACGGGAAGAGTAATAAGCCATGAAATGCCCTGTTTGCGAGGTGGATCGAGATCCCACCAGACGGTCGTGTCGAACTCAAACCCGGCGGTTTGCACGTCATGATGATGGGCTTGCGGGAGCCATTGAAGAGCGGCGCTACTTTAGTGCTCAACCTCACGTTCGAAAAGAACGACAGCGGAAGCCTGGATGTTCCGATCGCGGGCCCAGGAGCGACGAGGCCTCCCCAATAATTTCATGTTTTAGAGAGGCCAAACGGCAAGGGATGAAACAGCAAAACCTGATTCTTCATGCGGACGTCTAATTGACACCAGCTGCGTCAAGCGGGTTCCTTATAGTTAGTACCAGCCAGGAGCGCTTTGAAAGCGTGCGATCAAAAATCTATGACCAATACTCACATACATTCCTCCAAAATCCCGCGTTTCGGACTTGGACTTCTCGCAAGCGCCCTCGTTCTGGCGCTAGATCAAGCTTCAAAGTCGTTCATGAAAGGGCTCCTGGCGAGCCCGCTGGATTTTATCCCCGTCACGCCCTTTTTCAATCTTGTATTAGGGTTCAACCGTGGAATCAGTTTTGGCCTCTTGGGTGACCTCGGCTCCTGGGGACCGGTCGTTTTATCCTCCCTTGCTGTGGCGATTGTCGGCTTTCTTCTGCTCTGGCTATGGAAAGCCGAGGACGCCTGGGATGAAGCGGCAATTGCGTTGATTATCGGTGGCGCTTTGGGAAACCTCTTGGACCGGCTCCGCGCTGGTGCCGTGACAGATTTCCTTGATTTCTACGTGGGCTCCTATCACTGGCCAGCGTTCAATCTGGCCGACACTGGGATCACCATTGGTGCCGCAATCCTTATTGTTCGGTCATTTCATCCTATCAAGAAATCGAAACAACCTGATGCTGACGTTTGATAATCTATACAGACTCCGGTGATCCATGACCGGGGCATTGAAGAGCATCAGTGATGGGGCAAGCTCAGTTCGGCTGATCGCTCCGGTGACATTTGGCCAGGACATCGGTCGCAGCGAATGAAGGTCAGACGATTGAGATGATCGTCGGTATACGTGACAGACTATATGGCTTTAAACATGGAATTTAGCGTTATTGCCCAAATGTCCGGTGAGACGGAATTTTTGCCAAAATGGATAGCTGTGGGTACGCTACTCATTCTGGGGCTATTGATTGCGAGAAGTTTGCTTTTGTATACGACAGGCAAAGTATCTGGAATCTCACAAAAGCACTTTAACGAAGTCGCATGATATTGATTAAGGTCAAGGTTGCTTGGCGCGAAAGAAAATATATAAATACGTTATGAAGCAAACAGAGTTGACACATTATGGTTACCGCAAGTCGGTTCGACGCCTCTTCAGTGGCGTGCTGTGTCTGATTGCTTTTACATTTCACTTATTGATCGTCTTTGGTCAATCCTCACCCGCGCAGGCTTATGAAGTCAGCTCTGCTGATCAGCTTGTTGCTGTCAAAAGTCTCTGCGAATCTGATTTATGCTCTTTATCTGCAACCAACAGTGAAACTTGGCAAGAGCACAAAGCACACATTGGTTTACAAACATGTGAGCAGGATAAACTCAGTCCAAACGTTGTTTGGATCGTATCCCCCTCATCAACATTGCCTAATGCAGTCCATGCATCAATTATTTTGCCCACGGCAATTGACCAAATAAATGGGTCAAGCTCTATTCGCTTAGTGTCGCGCGGCCCACCTTCATTCACCTGATTAAACGACAAAATTGAACCTCCCATTGGACTTGCTGAAGTTCCAGCTGGCCATCAGCGGTGGGTGCTCATCAATGTGAATGAAAGAAAATACCATGAAAAAGCTTGTTTCCTTGATTGCCGTAATCGCTGCAACCACAATGTTTCTGATAACTGACGTCTACGCGGCCATGAACCAATATAAGGCTGGTGACATTATTATTGAAAACCCCTGGGCTCGTGCCACGATGAGCAGTGCTCAAACAGCAGCCGCCTTTCTGACAATCAAAAATAATGGAAGCACACCGGACCGGATTGTTGCGCTCCAGAGCCCCATTTCACAGAAAACTGAAATCCATCAATCTTTTATGGAAGGTGACATGATGAGGATGCGCCCTGTAGGGGTGTTAGAGCTGGCTCCAGGTGAAGTGACGATGCTCAAACCAGGTAGCTATCACGTTATGTTTATGGGCTTGAAGTTCCCGCTAGCGATAGGGGAGACATTTCCTCTTAGGGTCAAGTTTGAAAAATCTGGCGAAGTCGAAGTAATTGTCAAAATTATGAAGGCTGGAGCAAGAGGCGGCATGAATATGGACAACATGAACCACGCGAACTAATCGTTGGTTTATCCCGCCTCGGACTCCTCCCCTGAGGCGGGATACCGCTTTCCATCACCAACAGATCAAAGCACGACCAAAGGAAGCGAGTCATGAAGCGGCAACACTTCTACATAGTCTTAATATTATTCGTATCCATAACCGTAACTGTCGCCATAGGCACTGACAGTTTCAATTTAACAAATGAAACAGGGGCAAAAACCGCCTCAACGTCGTCTTCTGCCACTGTTGAGATCGGCGGACCGTTCACTTTGGTTGACCACAATGGGAAGACCGTAACCGACGCAGACTTTGAAGGACGCTATAAACTGATTTTCTTCGGCTACACGTCCTGCCCCGATGTGTGTCCAACAGCTCTTGGCGGAGTGAGTGAGATGCTGGATATCATTGGTAAAAAGTCCGAGCAAATTGTTCCCTTGTTTATCAGTGTCGATACAAAACGTGATACGGTTGATGTGCTGCAAGAATATGTCACAAACTTCCATCCTCAAATTGTGGGTTTAACGGGTTCTGTCGAGCAAATAACCGCGGTGACAAAAGCTTATCGGAGTTATTTCACGATCAATGATGATGGAGACAGCAATGGAGATTATTACTCCGTTAGTCATTCGTCATACCTCTACTTGATGGGGCCGGATGGGAAGTTCATTACAGCTTATGGACATAACCGCCCCCCTGAAGATATGGCTAAAAGCATTTCCGAGGTTCTCTCGTAGAGTCTCAAGAAGTCTAAGGTGTTCCGCACATGACTCTTTTTGAAAAAGAAACCAATGTTACCCCACAAGAGAAGAAAGCATGGACATGGTTATTCCTTGCTTGGATGATCGCACTTGCTTCCACATTGGGGGCCCTTTTTATTGGTGAGGTGCTCGGGCAAGCTCCGTGTCAGCTTTGTTGGTATCAACGCATTGCCATGTTCCCACTCGCTATTATTCTTGGCATTTCATGCTTTGCCAATGATTTTAAAATCTGGCGTTACGCTTTGCCACTTTCGTTGATAGGTACATTGGTCGCGTTATGGCACAGCCTCCTCTATGCGGGTGTCATTTCTGAAGCAATACAGCCATGCTCAAAAGGAGGTCCGTCCTGCACCAGTTCTGACATGACGTTGATGGGGATTATACCCTTGCCATATGTTTCATTTGTCGCATTTGTAGCCATTTCAATTCTGCTTTTATTGACACGTCGAAAGGAACAATAATGAATAGACGCTCACTTGTTATTGGTGTGGTCGCTGCTGCCATTCTCGGATTTGGCGGTGCTGCCTTTATTGTCTCAAACAAAACACAAGATGCATCAACAGCTGAGATACAAAACAGTTCCCAACTTGTTCGATCATATTCTCCGACATTTGGCCCGAAGGATGCGCCAGTTACGATTGTAGAATTTTTCGACCCGGCCTGTGAGGCTTGTAGTTCATTTCACCCTTACGTTAAGCAAATCATGGAAGCCTTTCCG
Source organism: Magnetovibrio sp. PR-2 (assembly GCF_036689815.1). NCBI lineage: Bacteria > Pseudomonadati > Pseudomonadota > Alphaproteobacteria > Rhodospirillales > Magnetovibrionaceae > Magnetovibrio > Magnetovibrio massiliensis. Next base: position 367,305 of record NZ_JBAHUR010000002.1, read on the forward strand.
GGAAAGATACGCCTTGTTTTACGATATGCTGCTTTTCACCCGCCATCTGCAGAAGCGATTTCGATTTTGGAAGCCGCTCGAAAACAAAACCTTTTTGAACCGGTTCTAGAGACACTTTATGGATCGCAATCCAGTTGGGCACCACATGGAAGAGAGGCAACCGATATTTGGGCAGTCGTAGAGAAAACTGGCCTCAACATTGCGCGGGCTCGAATGGAATCTCAATTGCCGGATGTTGCTAAAATTCTTGAACAAGAAGCTGCAGATATTAAGGCCGTTGGAGTTAGGCAAACGCCAACTTTCTTCGTGAACGGTTTCCCCCTACAACAATTTGGACCGGAACCACTATTCAATCTGGTGAAGCGTGAACTGGAACGATCGATGTAAAGCAGTTGTTTCGCACCCTGGCCGTATCAGGGAAAAGCCAATGGAGGCGGGGGATGTCAGTTTATGTAAGCCAAAAGGAACGGAGGTAATCCTATGGAAGAAGTGTCATTCTGGCAGGTGATTACGCCTATGATTCTTATCCTTGCTATGCCGTTGCCAGCCGTGCTGCTAAACCAAAACAAACCAGGGATTGGCAGAGGGTTGTACGCAGGCTTATTGGTCGGTCTTTTTATCTTAGCCGGAGGCTTGCATTTTGCGGTTGGAGGAAACGAAGGGATCGACCTCTCTAAACTGACGGTCTTACTTGTGACGATCTTTTTAATCTGCACCTTGTTCACCCGCCGATTGAGTGATGCAGGTTGGAGTGTGTGGCTCTCTTACATCATTTTGCTGCCAGTTGTGAATTTACTGTTTGCGTTGGGTTTGATGTTTATACCTTCCAGGGAGCAGGAGTCAGACCCCATGTAAGAGCGGCTTTTCAAAACCTCCGACAGGAACTGGACGCATGATCAAGCCTTTGTTACTCAACCATTCAGAGCCAAAAAGAAAATTTTTGAATTAGGAAAACGCTTTGTTTCGAGGCCAAGCTTGATTGACATATTTCATCGTTACAACATCAGGGTGTCATTTGAATAAGGCTCAAATAATGAATAAAGCTCAAAAAATTAAACTCTTTCTGATCATCACGGTGGCCGTCATCAGCTTCCCGGCTTTTGTTTTATGGACGCTTTTGAAGGTTCTTGGAACAATATAGTCCAATATACAATCGATATTGGCCGGCTGGCTCATGTGTATGCAGCTGTCAACCGACGTATGGGACCCAAATAGCATTCAGTGGTATTTTTGATTTATTTCCGCACCTGGCTAGACCCGGAAGAAAAGCTATCGGCAAATTTCCGACCGTTGCGGGGAGCGAAGCGGACATTTCAGCAGATCTCGTCTGCTTTATCCCTAGAACCGGAACACCTGACGGCGGGTAGAAACCTTCCGAAGGTGACCCGAACCGGACATAGGCGAAGGACCGGCTTGCTTATAGCTCATACCGGTCCCCCTGAGGCGACGAAACTCTTACGATTCAGCTTGCCCCAACACCTGCCGCACGCAAGGCGGATTCATCCGGACCACGCCCAGCGCAGCAGGATGCCAGAACGCCATTCACAGCCACTGCCGGCAGTGATCGCACGCCCGGGTCCTTGGCGCGCGCCATGACACCAGCATCCTTCATATCGAGTATAGATACCTCGCAGGACGAGCAGACCATCTTATTCACCATCTCGATGGTCTCCTCACACAGCCCGCATCCGGCACTGAAAATTTCTATCTTTTGTTTGTCACCCATGGTTAGGGATTCCTTTCTCTTTGGTTGAAAAAACGACGTGTTAGGTGTTCGCGCCAATACAGGCGGAACAGGACGCTTCCGCGTCTTTCGACGATCCTCTTCGCCTTGGCCAGGTGTTCCATACGGAAGCGACAACGAGAACACCAAGGCTGGCCCACATAACTGGATCACTATCGAATCCGAACTTGCCGACAAGAACAGCTGCAGCGGCGATGGCTCCGAGCCAGAACGGGCCGTAACCTCGCCGTACCGAGGCGCGATACCCCAGAGCCAACACCGAAACAGCGAGAAAGAACCCAGTCAGGGGCATTAGGTACGGGGTGTAATCGATGAAACTGACGCCCATACTGCTCAGCAGGCCGGCATAGGCAGGCCAGCACGCGGGACAGGTCAGCTTGGGGAGGAGGGCTGCACCGACCGACGGAAGAACGGCCATGTTCAACCGAAGGGAGCCCGTGTACTGAGGTGGTTTCATCTCTACTGTCAATGCCGTCACGACCTGGTCCAATGGCGGTACACCACGCTCTTCGCCATCCAAGGCGTAGATCCGGCAGCACGAACTCGCCTCCTCGACGGATAGCCCCGTCACGTCCTTGCCGTCCACCAGGATCGTGGGTGATCCGTACGGACGCACATGGTCAGGTGCATTCGGGTCGCTGACTTCCCACTCGGACCAAGCAGGGGTGATGCCGACGACGCTGAACGCCTCGATCAACCGCTTGCGGGCGGCATCGATATAGGGGCAGGTTTTTTCGTACACGAACTCCACGGTTGGCATGTCAGTCATTCTCTTCCATTTCCAAGGCGTCAAGGATTGGACACTCGCTGATGGGGCCCGCGCCCCGGCATTCCTCGACCCACGCTGATAGGACGGTTTTCATGCTTGTCAGCGAGGCAATCTTCTGTTCGATGTCATGGATTTTGCCCTCGGCCCGGTCGCGGACATTGCAGCAGGTAGCATCAGGATCTGTCATTAGCGACAGCAGTTCCTTGATGTCCTTGAGCGTAAAGCCAACGTCCTGTGCGCGCTTGATGAAGTGGATGCGCCGAACGGCGTCCGGGTCATACCGCCGATAGCCATTGATATCGCGGTCGGGCTCGGCGATCAGACCTTCCCGCTCGTAGTACCGCATGGCCTCGACGGTCACACCGCCTTGCCGTGCTACGTCTCCAATGTTCATCATCGTACCAAACCCCTTCAATTGAAGTTACTCTACACCCTGAAGTGAACTTTAGGGTCAAGAAGGAATTTAGGCGTGAAAGGCAAATTTTTCTACTCCCAGAACAAAGGGAGTCAAACAGGGAGCCGTGATCCGCCCCCTCTTCGTCTTGTCTGGTTTTCTCATTGACCGCTATTGGCTAGGCTCTGCGGTTTCCTCCAGCCATTGAAACCTACCGGTTCCGGGGGAGAAGCGGAAAACGAATGTCAGCTTTTCCAAATCGTCCGAATTTATGTCCGCTGTGCTGCGGTTAAGCAGATGTTGCCAGCATCATCGCCGAACTACCGTTGGTGACCCGAAGGGGACATTAAGATGATGGTTCAATTGTTCGTTCTGGCGGAAAATGAATAGACACTGTGGTGCCTGTGTTGGGCTCACTTTCAATATGAAGTGTTCCACCAAACAATTTCATCAGATTAGCGCAAAGGTGTAGACCAAGGCCCGTACCTTCATGTCGGCGAGAATGCGTTCCATCTGCCTGTTCAAAAGGTTTGAGTGCTTTTGAAACCCCTTCAGGAGACATCCCAATGCCTGTATCCTTTACAGAAATCGAAATGCCATTTTGGTCATTGAGATAGCCTCTGACGACAACCATGCCCCCGTCCTGTGTAAACTTGATAGAATTTGACATCAGGTTGTTGAGAACTTGAATGATTGCTCTTTCATCGCCGTTGATGTGAGGCAGGTCATCAGGCGTATCACTTGTCAAAGTTAGATTGGATATACTGGCCAGTGTGGTCAATTGGCGGATACACACGTCAACGATTGAGGTAATGCTGACGGGCTCATTTATGAGTTCATACTTACCTGCCTCAATTTTTGATAAATCGAGGATGTCGTTGATGAGGCTCACCAGTAAAGAGCCACTGTTGTGGATATCTTCCACATACTCTTCATAATGTTCATTTCCAAGAGGCCCGAATGCCTTTTGACGCATCATATCGCTAAAGCCCATGATGGCATTTAGAGGTGTACGTAAGTCATGGCTCATAGACGCTAAAAATTCCGATTTTGCGTTGTTCGCAGCCTCTATTTTTTTAATAGAGTGAAATAACTCTGATGTCATCTCATCGAAAGCGTTTGCCAAAACTGCGGTTTCTTCGTCGGAAATAGTATCGTGACTAATCTCAAATGCCTCTTTACCCGCCTTAACCTTTTTTGCAGCGTCCGTAAGGTGTTCTATGGGACGACTGATGGAACGAGAAAGGAAAAATGCTCCAATGATGCCAATTGTTAAAAAGGCTAAAATAGATAACAACATGTCCGCGCGAAGTGCCTGATAACTTTTACTGACTTCGGACTGATCAATTTTAATCAACAACCCCCAATCAGCTTCATGTATGACTGTCGTGATTGCAAAAACAGGAACTTCTCGATAGTCCACGATATCTCTATGAAGGCCTAAATTTCCATTTAAGGCGCGGATGATAGGCATGTCATTGCGATGGGCTGGTATAGTTCGCTTCATCGTGGCGTCGAGATCGAATCTCAAAGGTGTCAAAAAGCGAGCATCCCCATTCGGAAGTCTTTCCGCCAATATCGTTTCACCACTCTCACCTAAACCCGTATAATCGCCTGTTATTCTGAATAACTCGCTGGCTGTCGCATCCACCATCACCAGTCCCAAGGTTTCACCATCAAGGACCAATGGATGGTGCAGATGCAAATTCAGCATCTGGGCCGGGTTGGAGTGTTTATTCTGCTCTGAATTATCAAGGGTAATGCCGATATCTGAATGCAAGTCATCTTTCATCTCACGTCTGCCAATCTTGTCGAGGTCTGTAGAGACGATGACGTAGTTGTCCATTGTGGTGATGGAAATAGACTTAAAATCTGGAATTGAGTTTTTTGCATCAATCAAGATGCGGCGCATTTTCTGAATGTGTTCGTCTTGTGGATTTGTAAGGTGTTTCTTTAGGCTCAGGCGAAGCTGCGTGCGACTGGCAACAAGTTCCATGCGCTCGCGAGAGTGTTTCAGGAAGGTTTCAATACGTTGTTTTTGTAGATTGGCTACTGAAAGCAGGTGGTCTGAAACTTCGGCTTCAATACTTTTCTTAAAATTGTGTAGGGCAACACCGCCAATGACGAGTGAGGTAGAAATCACCATCAACAAGAATGTAAGAATTAACTTATATCTGATTGGGTATCTTGATTTCGGTCGTAACAACGACTTCATTATACTCACTCGAATAACAATATGACGGTTTCAACATTAATATGCCTTACATACTATGAGGTATCTGCATAACTTAAAATGATTATGTGAATTTCCACATTTGGCTAATTTTCTCCGGTTTTTCAGGTTCCTCAACACGTCTACACCGAAGGGGGAAGCGGAAAGCGAATGTCTGATTTTCCAAAACTACTGATTTTATGTCTAAAACTCACCCAACACCGGAGCTTTTGACCATAAGGAGACTTTGCCACTTTCCAGATCAATGTTTCTCCTCCAATACTTACTCAATACGAACATTTGGAAAGGTGAAACGCAGTGGACGTTGTATGGTGGCAATCTGCGGGGACTAGCCTGTCATTAATTGCTTTGGCAGAGGTCGGAGATAAAAGCCAGTTGGTCTGCATGGTGTTGGCGGCAAGGCATGGCAGAGCGCACCCAGTATTATTTGGTGCGGCTGCTGCCTTTAGTTTGCTCAATGCGGTGGCGGTGCTATTCGGGGCGGCGTTAGGAGCTTGGCTTCCAGACGCCTGGGTGCTTGCAGCCATGGCAGTGCTTTTCGCTGTATTCGGCATACAGGCTTTGTTGCACGTTGAGGCTGAGGATGATCAGGTAGAAGACGAGATAAAAGGTCACAGCCTATGGGCTGTCACTTTTTTAATGATTGTTCTGGCCGAAATGGGTGACAAAACACAAATTGCGGTAGCTGGTCTTGCAGGTGTTTATCCTGCAATGGCGGTTTGGATAGGAGCGACGGTTGCTCTGTTCCTTACATCTGCACTAGGGGTGCTGGCAGGAAAAACGGTGCTTCGCCGGTTGCCAGTGGTTTGGCTGCACCGCTTTGCAGGCGTTGTCTTTCTGGTGTTAGCAGCATTGGCGGTTTGGCGGTTAATCCAAGGATGAAGGCAAGCCCATTTCTGGCTAATGCCAGTCATTTAATCACACCCGTGGAAATGGCCGATTTCAGGGGCTGAGCGGAAGTCGAATGTCTTCTTTTCCACAGGTTTTGGGGATAAGTCTGCTTACATCTCAGAAGCTGAACAAATAAATCACGCCACAATTAGGCTGCTTATAACCCGATGTATGGACCGGCTGCAGATCGCAAGAGATAACTTTGCAGGATATCGGAAGTCGCTGATAAGGGCCGTAGCGTTCCGGTAAATCACGCCAGGGAGCCGCCGGTCCGCAACACCCAGAAAATACCACTCAGCACACGCCGGTCATCAACGCGCGGAACACCGCGAGGTTTGTTCGGAAGGAGAGGTTCGATAAAGGACCATTCGAAGTCCGTTAGGTCGTAGCGTCCACCCATATTCAAGCTCCAACAGTTTGAAATCTTGAATCACATTCAGGCAGGTTTGTGAATCCTATTTATGAGTACATGACCTAGTTGGTGTCCGTGAGGGAGACGCTTTTAATTAATGCGTGCACCACATCACCGGGCTGAAGTTCCAGAACATCCCAGGACTTGCGTGTGATACGCGCCAACAAAGGCGCTCCTGTTTCTTTTTCCCCAAAACGCAAAAAGACAGTCATTTTGTAAGGTCCACTTTGCTCAACATCCTCAATTCGAACCAAAGGGCCATTTAGTATACTGGACCCCTGGGGAGCACGAACACGGCAAAGACCCACATCAGATGCTGCAATACGGACACGTTGCACAGCACCAATCGGACCGATTTCACCGGGAACGATCAATTCGCCCCCTTCGACGGTTAAAGTCGTCAAACCATATTGTTCATCAAAACTCTGAACATGCCCATCAACCACAGCCGCAGCGTCTGGCATACGCGCCAATGGCAAACCTGGATCCGACAAGACTTTCTCCAACGTGTCGTTTGCCAACACCTTACCGTCTTCCAACAGAACCATGCGATCGGCCAGCCGTTCGATTTCTATAATGTCGTGGCTAACGTATAAAACCGGCATTTCCAAACGATCATGTAACCTCTCCAAATAGGGGAGAATTTCGTTCTTGCCGAACCGATCCAACGCGGACAGAGGTTCGTCCATCAGCATAATTTCTGGCTGAGAAAGTAAAGCACGACCAATAGCGACACGCTGGCGCTCGCCCCCGGACAGATTGGCAGGTGATCGCTCTAACAATCCTTCTAGGCCCAACAAATCAACCACCTCATCAAAGGATGGGCCAGCCGCACCCTGTGCAACACGTCGAGATGCATAGATCAGATTGCCGTGAACAGATAGATGTGCAAACAAGCTGGCTTCTTGGAACACGTAGCCGATAGCGCGTTTGTGGGGGGGCAAGAATGAGTCGGTGTCTTGCCATATTTGACGCTTAACACTCAAGCGCCCGTATGTCATCTGCTCAAGCCCCGCAATGCATCGGAGCACACTGGTTTTTCCACATCCCGACGGGCCATATAAGGCCGTTACGCCTTGAGCAGGAACGGAGAAGTCGACATCTAAAACGAAGTCACCTTTCTGCCCGCGAAAACATGCATCTATCGTGTTTGTGTCTACCATCTTATGTCAGACGATTTCTCAAGCGTTTTTCGGCCACCATCATGGCCAGAATGACTAAAAAGGAAAATGCCAGCATTCCTGCTGCCAAAATGTGCGCCTTGCCCCATTCCATTGCCTCGACGTAATCATAAATCGCAACCGACAGAACTTTGGTTTCACCAGGGATGTTTCCACCAATCATCAACACCACACCAAATTCACCAACAGTGTGCGCAAATCCCAACACCACCCCCGTCAACATCCCGGGGCGCGCCAGAGGAAGTGCAACACTGAAAAAGGCCTGCAGTGGAGATGCCCGCAATGTTGCCGCAGCCTCCAGTGGGCGGTCTCCAATTGCCTCGAACGCATTTCGCACTGGTTGAACCACGAATGGCAGGGAATAGATGACGGAACCGACAACCAGCCCTTTGAACGTGAATGGCAGAGGATGACCGAAAATTTTTGCTACGATCTGACCGATTGGGTTTGATGGTGATAATGCCAGCAGCAGATAAAAACCGAGCACTGTTGGCGGCAGAACCAGCGGCACAGCAACAATGGCACCTACGGCTTCTTTCCACCAAGCCTTAGAGCGGGCCAACCACCACGCGAGTGGCGTGCCAACAATCATGAGCACCAGCGTGGAAACCGTCGCCAGTTTTATTGTTAGCCATACAGCTTCCCACATACTCCCTCCTCACACGCTTAGTGTGGCAAGCCCAAGTCATAACCAAACTTGGCAACGATCTCTTTAACTTGCACGCTTCCCAAAAACTCCAGAAAAGCTGTTGCGGCTTTGTGATTTAACCCTGAGGACAATAAAACGGCATCCTGCTCGATTGGTGAGTAGAGTTCTTTTGGCACCTTCCAAATCGAGCCGTGAGCACTCTTCTGAACCAGTGAATGAGCGATAAATCCAAGTTGCGCATTTCCGGTTGCCACAAACTGATGTGCTTGGGATACGCTTTCACCTTGCACGAAACGGTTCCTGACGCGCTCATATAGACCGAGATTCTTGACGGCCTCCATCGCTGCACGCCCATAGGGAGCCGTATTGGGGTTGGCGATGGCCAATTTGACATATCGGTCTGAATGCAGAACTCTACCGGACGCATCCACCAAATGTGGGTCAGAACTGTACAAAACGATATGACCCACGGCATACGTCATGCGCGTTCCATCAATCGCCAGATTTTTATCAATAACCAACTGAGCCCGGTCTCGATCCGCGGACAGAAAAACTTGGAATGGAGCACCGTGGGCGATTTGAGCATACAGCTTGCCGGTAGAACCAAAGCTGAGAACCGCACGGTGTCCGGTTTCTTGTGCAAACGCCTCCGCTATTTCTTTCGCTGGAGCTGTAAAGTTAGCGGCAACAGCAACAGATACAACATCCGCCTGAACGCGCGATACCAATAGGCTGCATATGAAAAACGCCATCGCACTCAACAGCGTCTTTGGGCACATTATCGTCGGCATCGGTATGTCTTCCCTAACATGCGCACGCAGAGTTGGTTTCATCTGAAGCGAACTCGTAAACACCTGACTTCCCACCAGCCTTATAAGTCAAAAAGATTTCTGAAATCTCCATACTTTTATCAACAGCCTTGCACATGTCGTAAATCGTCAAAGCTGTGACAGAGACTGCCGTCAGAGCCTCCATCTCAACACCAGTTTGGCCCGATGTTTTGCATGTGGCCAATATCACAATGCAGTTATTACATGCATCAACCGTCAGCTCGACCGAAACAGAGGTTAAGGATACCGGATGGCACAAAGGAATAAGGTCTGGCGTTTTCTTCGCCCCCATGATCCCTGCAAGCTGTGCAACCGAAAGCACGTCCCCTTTTTTAAGTTTGCGCTCCTGAATGAGGCGCGTTGACTCTGGACTCATATGAACCGTACCGCAAGCCATCGCCACACGGTCAGTTGCAGGCTTTTCCCCAACATCGACCATTACGGCATTGCCGGTTTCATCAAAATGGGTCAGCCCACCCATGGGTTCTTCAATTTCCTTAGACAAAGTATGTTGCCCCCCGATCCGATGCGTCATTTAGGAATGTCACGACCCCTCCAAGTGAAAATGGAATATCATCTCGCAAATCTTCGTGTTTGATGCCGAAAGCCTTTAGCCCCATTTCACAAACCATGAACGTCACCCCCAGTTCAACGCAGGCACTTAGAAGTTCTTCGAAGGTTGCGGTCCCTGTTGCACGAAACGTATCGTCCATATCTCCACCAGTTTCAAACGTGCTGCTTGTGGGCAAGGATCGCCAGGATGGTCCCCCGTCACCATCTGCCTTCATGACAGCTCGGGCAGCGTCCATGGTGAAAAACAATGTAACGGGCTTTGAAACCGCAGCCGCTGCACTGGCCATGACCAAGGCATAGTGGACTTTGTCGAAATCACCAGAAAATACGATGATCGATAGTTTGTCCGGCGAGGTATGCTCTTGCGGTTTAGCCACGACACACAGCCCCATCCACATGAGCGTGCACGCTCAAATCCTTGATCAAAGGATTCACGCCACAGAGAGAACACCCGGGATTCCTACGCATCTTAATGATGCGCATTTCCGTCGAAAGAGCATCGTAGAGCAACATTCTACCCGATAAGCTTGTACCAATCCCAAGAATTTCCTTGAGCACTTCCGTTGCCTGAAGAGAACCAACCGTTCCACACAGTGCCCCCAGCACACCGGCTTCAGAACAGCTCGGAATCTGCCCCGCAGGTGGTGGATCTGGGAAAATGCAGCGATAGCATGGACCATCTTCATGACCACCTGGGTAATTCTTGAAGGTCGTGATCTGACCGTCAAATCTCAGGATTGCGCCTGACACCAATGTCTTCCCTGCTAGGTAGCAGGCATCATTCGTGAGATATCGCGTAGCGAAATTGTCAGATCCATCGACGACAATGTCGTAGGCTGAGACTAGTTTCTCAGCATTTGCGGACGAGATCCTCTCAGAATGTTCACTGAAAATAACATCAGGGTTTAGATCCTTGATAGCCTTCGCGGCACTGAACACTTTACGCGCACCAATTCGGTCCGTCGTATGGATGATTTGACGCTGCAGGTTTGAAATATCAACAACATCATCATCGACAGCCCCAATCGTGCCAACTCCAGCAGCAGCAAGGTACATCAAAACCGGCGACCCCAAACCTCCTGCGCCAACGACAAGCACTTTAGCATTCAGAAGTTTCTCCTGCCCTTCTCCACCAACTTGCGGCAACAAGATATGTCGTGCATAGCGTTGAATTTGCTCTTCTCGGAAATTCACGACCATCACCTACAAACTGTTCAACACATCTGTGTATCTGGATCGAACGACGGATTTAGGTTGTTTGTTGATTGAACCCAAACAGATGAAGCCAATCAATTCTTCACCTGCGTCCATCTCCAATATCTCGCGAACCTCTATATCCCGAACTCTGTTACCACTGAGAATGATGCCCCCATACTCCATCGCATGGGCGCCCAAAAGGATATTCTGCAAGGCTGCGCCAATGGCGATATATTGCTCTTCAACTGGAACGTATGGATCGTTTGAAACAACTTGGCTGATGAGTGCCATCATCACCGGCGTGGAGGCAGCCTTGTCCCGTTCGCGTTCTTTTTCTTCATCGCTGATGTTTCCATTGCGGCGAACCTTACCCGCAATAAAGGCCTCGGCCAGATCTGCTCGCCTGGTTCTGGGAATCATCAAGAGGCGCCAAGGCTTGAGCTGATTGTGATCGGGCGCTGTCAGCGCACAATCCACCAACGCCTGCACTTCCTCTATCGTTGGGCCTGGTTCCCCCAATCGTTTCGGCATGACTGACCGACGAGAGAGCATTGTTCGCAGGAACGTTTCCAGATGGCTATTCTCTAAAGTGCTCAAAAATAATCACCCTCCCGTAACGCTCATGCAGCGGTCCATTTTTCCCTGCTCTTCGCGGCTGGAAAAATCATAACTAAAGTCATGTCCTATAGGCTTAGCGTTAATCCCTTCACGGATTGCTTCTTCGATGCACCTTCCTTCACGAACGGCTGCGCGCAAATCAACAGACTCCCCCTGCCCCAAGCACATGTAAAGCTGCCCTATACACGTCAAACGCACACGGTTACACCCTTCACAAAAGCTTTTGCTTAATGGGGAAATGAAGCCAACTTTACGGCCGGTTTCCGCAACACGTACATACTTCGATGGTCCACCTGTTGAGTGGTTGATGTCATCAAGCGTCCAATTCTGGGAGAGTTGCTCTCGAACCTCACTCAACGGCAAGTAGGACATCATGCGACATTTTCCGATGTCTCCCATAGGCATGCTTTCGATAAATGTAAGGTCAAAACCTTGCTCACCGCACCAATCGACCATGGAATCAAAATGCGTGTCATTGAAACCTTTTAAGGCGACACAATTTAATTTAACCTGAAGTCCGCTTTCCCGCGCAGCAGCCAGACCTCCAAGCACATCTTTGAGCTTCCCGCCACGGGTCATCATTTCGTAATCACTGGGATCCAAAGTATCCAAAGACACATTTATCCGGCGAACGCCATTTCGATGAAGTGCATCAGCATGCTTTGCCAATTGCGTGCCATTTGTCGTCAAGCAGATTTCATCCAAGCCACCGGATCCTAGATGGCATGACATACCCTGAATAAAGGACATGACATTCCTGCGCACAAGTGGCTCACCACCGGTCAGACGAATTTTGCGCACGCCAAGATGTACAAAAGCACCACAAATTTGTTCCAGTTCTTCAAGGTCAAGCACTTCACTTCGGGGAACAAATGACATGTCTTTGGGCATGCAATATTGACAGCGCAGATCACAGCGATCCGTTACTGACACCCGGAGATAGGTGATCGTTCGACCGATGGTATCGACCAGCGGCTCCGCGTTCTGTTTGGCAGCTTTACGCGCGCCATGTGTCAGAATGTTCACAATCTGATTCCTTTGCATCCACCCATGTCGCGTCATTCCCATTATCCTCAAGTTTCCAGAACGGAGCCGTCGTCTTGAGACAGTCAATTAAAAATTCGCAACTTTTTATAGCGTCTTTTCGGTGTTTTGAGGCTGTGGCCACCAGCACGATTGGCTCGTCCACCATCAACCGACCAAATCTATGAATAATGAGCACATGATTCAAAGACCAGCGCACTTGAGCTTCACTGAGCAACCTTTTCAGCTCACGCTCCGTCATGCCTGGATAATGTTCCAGCGTCATGCTTTGAATAGGACCCTCATCATTATGACCACGCACAACACCCACAAACGTCGAGATACCACCTGCCCCTGAACAAGATTTCACAAATTCGCTTAGTTCTAAGCCAGCGTCGAAAGGCTCCGCCTGAACACGCACAGAATTATCTAAATTACGAATACGCTTATCCATTAAGGTTCCTCTCGCAAGCACATATGAGAGGTCTGGGTGTCAGTGAAGACAGGAAAGTCATCACTAACACCCAGGGAGAACCGATTAAGCAACCATGCAGGAATGTGCTGATGAGCAAACCTTTGTCGATACATGGGCTTTGGATCAATGAACCCGTGTGGGCGGGGAAATTCATTGGTGACCAATTTGCCAGCGAACATGGGGGGAACGACGGCAAACATAAGCCCATAGATACTAATCGTGAGGTTTTGCTATCAGACACTGGGGCGATTGCTTTACGGCTCAAACTAATTCTCCCCCCTTTACCTCATCATGCCAAAAGGCATGAAAGGAATGTTTTCTCCAATTCTAATTTCTGTGTGCCCGCCCATATCGATCAGCCCATCTGTTTCGACCATGGAACTCAGAACGCCAGAACTGTCTGTGCGAAATTTATGCACCCTGACGCGACCATCGGATGTATGCTCAAGTCTGCCTCGCAAGAACTCACGCCGACCGCTACGGGATGTGTGCTCGAAGGCGCTTTCAACTGGAAAAGACGTTGGATTGACATCTGTCGCACCAGCCAAACGAAGCAACAATGGCCGAGCAATCAACATGAATGTGACCAATGCCGAAACAGGATTGCCCGGCAACCCGATCAGCGGCTTGCCCAAAACATGCGCAATGCCAACGGGCTTGCCCGGTTTGATGTTGATTCGCCAGAACGCCAATTCGCCCAGAGAGGCAATCACCGGCTTGATGTGATCTTCTTCACCGACAGACATGCCACCTGATGTGATAATCACGTCCGCATCATCCACAGCATCCTGTACAGCCTTCATCAGGTCGACCGGGTTGTCACGAACAATCCCTCTGTCGACGACATCGCACCCCAACCACTTCAGCAAAGACAGCAAGCCAAAACGATTGGAATCATAAATGCCACCAGGATTGAGTTCGATGCCCGGTTCATGCAGTTCATTACCCGACGATAAGACTGCAACACGAAGAGGGCGATAAACCGTTAAAACGTCGTGTCCAGATGCCGCCGCAAGAGCAAGATCCTGCGGTTTCAGCCGCACACCCTTTTCAAGCAGCTTTTGGCCCAAAACCACATCACCACCTGTAGGGCGACAGTTTGCACCACGCTTCAGGTCCATCGGCACCTTGACCGTTTCATCCGTCGCCATGCAGTGCTCCTGCATGGCGACGGTATCCGCCCCTAGTGGGAGAGGGGCACCGGTGAAGATGCGAACAGCTTCGCCAGTACCCAGGGGGGGCGGGGCGGTAATCGTTCCTGCTGTCAAACGTGCACTTACAAGCTGCAGAAGACCCTGATTAGACTTGGTCACACTGGATGCTGCGTAGGCATATCCGTCCATGGCTGAATTATCAAATGGTGGAATGTTCAATGGCGACACCAATGGCTTCGCCAAAATTTTACCAAGACAGTTGAGCAACGGCAGACCTTCCGTTGCCGCGACACACGCAAATAAACGATCGATCTGCTCCCACGCCTCCTCTAGCGAAAGTAGCTTTTGTCCATCCGCACAACAGTCGTAAGTGACCGACACCGTTCCTTCAGGCATGTTTCTTCTCGTCATCTATAGAATTTTGAGAAATCGCATCCTGACTCGGATCCTCACGAACCCCTTTCTTAAACGCGCGTATGCCTTTGCCAAGATCACCCAGCAAACCAGGTATCTTTCCCCTTCCAAACAACAACAAGACGATGGCTAGAATAATGATCCACTGCCAAACACCCATGACCCCCATGTCTAAAACTCCCTGTTACTTTTTATCTTTCGTATCGTTCACGTCACCAACCTCTTGCAATTCTTTCTCTGATTCTGAGAGGCCTTTGGTGAAGCTTAATGTTTCCTCCACAAGCCGATGACACCGCTCCCGGTCACGACACATTGGGCAAATCCTATCATTACGAAAACCAGCAAAATACAAATCACAAACCACACGACGAAAATGACGGAAGATAGATCCCTCATCTTCAATGTTCATGTTTACCCACCAGTCACGGGAGGGAAGAAAGCAACTTCATCGCCAGACTTCAGGCGACTGTCTTGCGAAGAATGTTCCTGATTTACGGCGCTTCGAATAACTGAGGTATCAGAAAAAGCGGCGGCATAACCATCGCCACGTTCAATCAACCAACTCATCAAATCGGAAATACTTTGCACCGTATTCGGTGCGGTAATTTGTTCGGAACCAAGCCCGATCTTTTCTTTGCACCAAGCAAAGTACACTAAGTTCAATTCCATCTTCCCTCTACCTCAGGCAAAAGTGGTGGTGTCATATGACACCACCTAAGTTTGATAAAAGGCGTTGCTGCAAGGGACGCTGCGGCGTCAAATTCGTAGCAACGGGCCTTTCTGAAGAAACCAGTGTCAGGCACAAACATATAGATAGCAATATGCATGCCAGCCTTCATCTCAGCTCTATCCTATTGTTTTATTTAAAACTTATTAAACGCTCGCATGGCACTGGAATGAGATTTTGAACAGAGGGGGCGAAATCTGTTCGGAACACCAAACAACATCATGAACACCTAATGCACAACAGACTGGTTGTTCGAGATGCGTTTCCCCAGCGCCAAGTCCAAATTCTTTTGCAACACCACTTCGCTTCTGAGCATAGTTTGGGGCGACCATGGGGTATTCAGGTGTGACAGATTGAAAAATTGGATCAGCAGGCTTCAACTGTTGGCTGCGCTCTTGCTTTTGGGAAACTGTATAAAATCTTGTATAAACCTCTTCGACAGGTTGGACTACTCGCCCTGACCTAATTCGTGGTTACCGACATACGATGAAACCATTTAAGACGTGAACCGGATTGCGTCAAACACCATTATTGAATCCGAACTGCTACTTCTTGGATTGTCTTCAGTGTTGAATTCAGCCCCCATCTTCATTCCCTATTTTATTTCCATAAATCATTTATTAAAAAAACAGGAGCCGGGCGACCGGTTAATGCATCGTGACCGATGCCCAGGCTCCTTCAAGTTTGCGCGAGAACGTGATTAGCAGTCTCGCTTGGGGTAAATGCTGAGTAGACTTTACAGCGCGCGTCTTTTGACGTTTGCAGAAAAACACTGAACCCTAATTCACCATTTCAGTCATCAGCTGTGACCACTTAATGATTGAAACTGGAGCTATAGCATTTCAGTGGTTACCCGATTACTCAGGTGACTCTAAACAGCGATGTGCGGGAGAAAGTCAGAAAGATAAATCACCGTCAAAGACACGAGTGGGAAACCTGTATCATTTCTCATGAGAAGAACACCGACTTCCCCAGCACGGAACAAACAAAGCAAATCATGTGCCAATAGCTGCGTCACACCTACATTTGGATCTGTGAGCAAATCCTTACATAATGGCTCGCAATCATTTTATCTCTTGGAAAACCGAACCGAGAGACAAACACTTTGAAATATATACCTAAAATGAAAACTGTCTTTGGTAATAGGATCGCGCGAACGTTTGTAAAGACGTTGTTGTCAACAATAACCAACTGACGCCACAGAGAACCAGATACTCCCCCATGTGCCGATCATTAAACATCGGCAAAAGAAAACGTCAGGAAATTCTTACGACCTAAGCGCTCTCTAATGTGCAGGGAAATGAAAAAAGAAAGAAAGAAAGAAAGAAAGAAAGAGAGAGACAGAAGATCAGCCCCCTGCTTAGCGCATGGAACGCACGAGCCTAACGAGATGTTCAGCGATCATTAGATCATCTGGACGATTGATATTGAAGAATGGATCTATGGGAAGTGCCTGCCATTCGACAGAAATCGAATGATGCCTCTTGATCCAACTGAATACTTTTCGGGCCTTACCAGACCGAACATCTTCGTTTAGATCATTCCTAATATTCATACTCCAAAGACTAATCAGGGGATGAGCCCTGCCCATAACGCCTACATAGGCAATATCGGCATCACCAGCACTCAGCGGGCCATTCAACACTTGGACTAAGTCAAGCGGTACAAAAGGACAATCAACCGTTACAACGATCATACGTTGGCAATCCGGATGAAGCTTGTGAATGTAATTCATACCCGCTGATATGCCGGCAAGGGGACCTGCTTGCTTAATCTCATCAGCGACAATAGGTAATCCTGTTTGGATGTACTCCGGTTCAGGTTCATTACTCATAATTAAGGTATGTGATACCTGAGGCTGAATCCGTTGGGTAACGTGATCAATTAGATTTTGACCGGCTAGATCAAATGCACCTTTGGCACCGCCCCCCATGCGACGGGCATTTCCTCCTGCCAGAATTAATCCACATATGTCTTTTGAGTTCACAGGCACGTTCCAAACGTCGTCGACAGAATGCATTGAGATGATCTGCTTCGTTTAATCTCTCACAGAGGGTACTGAACGGGTTTTATGTCTCTCGAATGTACTGATCCGTAGCGAGATCGTATTTCCGCATCTTTTCCCACAATGTCGTACGCGACACCCCCAGCAATTCGGCTGCCTGGGAGATATGCCCCTGCGTAAAAGCCAAGGCGTTTAGAATATGTCGGCGCTCGAACGCCTGACGCGCCTCAGATAGTGAAGCAACGCCAGAAACCTCATCAAGGGTCTTATCTTCCAAGAGAAAGTCAGCAAACAGATCTGAATGATTGAGCCAAGTTCCATCTGCAAGCACCACAGCCCGTTCAACTCTATTTCTCAATTCACGTATGTTTCCCGGCCATTCATGGGTCATGGCTTGCTCTTGCGCAATGGCAGATATCCCTCTAACGGGGCTGTCAAATGACTGGGCAAATTCCATCATAAACTTATTCATCAATGGAAGAATATCCTCGGGCCGCTCTCGAAGGGGTGGAATTTCAATCGGTATAACGTTGATGCGATAGAACAAGTCTTCGCGGAACTCGCCCGCCACCACACGTTCCTGGAGGTCAACGTTGGTTGCAGATATTACACGCGCTTTAAACGGCAGTGTCTCCTTCCCCCCAACACGCATATATGTCCTTTCCTGAAGGAGACGCAGCAGCTTGGCCTGCATATCAAATGGCAGTTCACCGATCTCATCTAGAAATAGTGTTCCGTCTTGCGCACGCTCGGCAAATCCCTCGTGACGTTCCTTGGCATCAGTGAAAGCGCCTTTTTCGTGGCCAAAAATTTGAGACTCAAGTAAGTTGAGGGGAATAGCTGCGCAGTTCACTTCGACAAAAGGTTTATCCACTCGAGGGGACACCTCATGAAGAAATCGTGCGGCAACTTCCTTACCAACACCACTTTCACCCGTCAACATAACGGTACTTTCCACGGCCGAGGCACGGCGCAATATTCTTTCGATGTAGCACATTGCCGGAGACACCCCTAAGACACCGTCGCCATGACCGCTGCATTTGTGTTGCAGGAGACCTTCCATACGTTCAAGAAAGTCGTCCATCTCAAAAGGCTTTGTAATGTAATCACCAGCGCCAGAACGCACTAAACGCACGGCTTGATCAATATTTGCAAAGCCCGTTATGAACATGATGGGAGTCGTGCCGATAGACGGCATCGCTGCATGGAAGACCTCCTCACCATTCATGTCAGGCAATCGAATGTCACATATGATCATGTCTGGCGATGATTCAGAAAGACCTTTAAGGCCATCCTCACCGGACTCATGCCACTGCACATCAAAACCTTCTAGCTCGAGGCGTTGCAGTAAGGACTCGCCCATAATTGGGTCGTCCTCAATTATGACAACTTTTCTTTTGGTCGCCGGATTAGTTTGCATGTTCGTTTAATCTCCCCATGACAGGCACACGCACTGTCACAACAGACCCTTTATCAGGCCTTCTTTCAACATTGATCTCGCCGCCCATTCGTTTGGTGAGCATTCCAACTGTCCAGGCCCCTAACCCCAAAGTGACTTCTGGTACCCCTGAAATGGACGGACGAGTAAGTTGTTCTTTAACAGCATCAGGAATGCCCGCCCCCTGATCCAGCACCAGGATTCTCACTTCCGTTTCATTGCATTTGGCATCAAATGACACTTCCCCACCATCTGGTGAAGCTTCACATGCATTCAACAACAGGTTCAGTGCTATTTGGCGAAGAGAGGTTCCATCCACAGAAACCTGTTGCGGTAAAGTGTTTGACCAAACAAGGTTCAAGTTTTTCTTATTTACGATATGTTGAATCAAGAATTGAAGGTCTTCCATATCGCGCAATCTAAGAATTTTTGGCTCGCTCCCTCCTTTGTACGTCACCAAAGTTGCCCGCGTCACATTTGCAATTCCATCCAGGCCACGGCTCAACAGATCAAGAGATCTATTTCTCGTCTTCTCCTCCGCGCCGTGTTTGCGGATCGTGTCGATGGCATTGCGCATTCCGCCAAGCGGATTGTTCACTTCATGTGCCATGGAGGAAGAAAGCTTTCCAATCAAAGCCAGTTTCTCCTCTTCAGCCAAACGTTCGGCCAATTTCGATCGTTCTTGAATAGCCGATCTCATCGCATCGAAACGTTTAAAAAGCAGTCCAAATTCTGTCTTGTTATTGATCATGTTTGGGGGAAGCGGTACGTCTTCCCCGTGACGTACACCTTCAACAAAACGACTGAGCAAGCTGATAGGCTGGACCATGCGTAGTATGGAAATGTAGCCAAGTAACACAAAGGTCATCGTCAAAAACAATGCGCCAGACAACAGCGTAAACAGTACTTGTCGCCGTTCCGCAAGGATGTGAG
Organism: Magnetovibrio sp. PR-2; assembly: GCF_036689815.1. Lineage (NCBI taxonomy): Bacteria > Pseudomonadati > Pseudomonadota > Alphaproteobacteria > Rhodospirillales > Magnetovibrionaceae > Magnetovibrio > Magnetovibrio massiliensis. The sequence goes on from NZ_JBAHUR010000002.1 coordinate 386,965, forward strand.
AAATATTCAGTGCGGCAAACAAATCTCCGACGGGTTGATCGGCTTCTTCAAGTGGTCTCCAAACCCAGGCAACGCCCAGGTCTTCATTAATGTGTAATTTATGGTTATCAGAAAACGGCTTTCTCAAACTCGTTGGCAACCCGCTGGCAACGGGGAAACGTGACGGATCGGAAGATGCCAAAACACTTCCGTTTGTTAAGGCAACGACTGAATATACGGATTTCACAGCAGCATACTGATACTGTGCTCGGTCAAGAACGTCATAAGTTTCCCATGTATCATGACGAATGACATGAGGAATTAAAGCCGTCGACACACCGTCCAAATACATCTCTGCCAATTGGTTCAGTGTCGTCTGTTGTGACGCAGTCATGCGGTCATAGATCAGGTATGCAACCACCATAGACATCAGGCTCATCAAGAGCGCCACAAACAAAGGAGCCTTGACGACCATTGGCCATGCTGCAGGTGATAAATCCTTCCGTTTCATAAATAATCCCTGACCGCATCCATCTTGTCTGCGATGGCATCGTAGTTTTGAGAATCACCTGGCACAAAACCATCCAGATGCAGTGTGTTCAGGACTTCTCGCCCCAATGCATCACTCGACATGAGGAACAAAGCCTCTGCCAACTCATCTGCCATATTGTCGTCCATACTATCCACACTGCAGGCGATTGGGGGAAACCCAAGCGGCTCTGACTTTCGAATTACGCGCGTACCTGCGACCAGTTCCGGTTCATACTTGGCCACGACATCCCACACGTACCCATCGACGCTGCCGCTCTGCGCAAGACCGGATGACACAGCCCGTATCACATTCCGATGGCTATACGTGAAGATAGATTGAGAGAAAAAATCACTTGGATTTTTCTTTTTTTGAGCCAACAAATGCAACGTCACCAGATAGCCAGAATTGCTGTTTGGGTCTGAAAAGGCGTGAACCTGATCAGCCAAGTCCTCAATATATGCAGCAGGATTGTTTTTATTGACGATCAAGTAGGACTGATACAGCGGCTCACCTTTATAGAGCGGCATAGCCAGCAACTTGAGACGTTCCCGATATTGCACATACGGGAACCCACATATCCAGGCAGCTTGTAGGCCGCCCGAGAGCAACAACGATGTGATCTCTTGATATGTTCTTCGCATCACCGGCGTGACTGGATGCTGCAACTTTCCCGTAAAATATTTTGTCATAGCGGCCATGATTTCCAGATTGGAGTCCAGAAAGACTGGCGTCAGACCAAATTTATACGGATGATGCGCAAGCACCGAGGGACCGCCCATCATAGCTGTAGCAGCAAATGCCGCCCCGCCCGTTAGGCATTGCCTACGGCTTAATCTGTTCAGCGGTCCTTGTTGACCATTTATCGACATATGCAACCTCCCCTAGTTTGCCCTTTGATTTGGTTGAGATCGTTTTGTGCCCCAACTTGATTTTGTGCTTTGCCACAAAACTCAAATGCATCAGATTCAAAGAAATGATTCCACGCAGTAGAGATGTGAAATGCACTGCAACAGATTATGTGTCGTTCACAGTCTGTGCCTACTTTATAATTTGAATACGTCGTCGAACGGTTCTGCGCCTTCGACGACGGGCAGGGACAACTCATTCCCCCAATGTCCCCAGCCGCCATTGTATAGACGTACGTCCTTATAGCCCAGTGCTTTGAGTTGCATGTACGCCAAGCTCATCCTAAACCCATCATGGCAATACACAATCACGGTTTTGTCTTTGGCAATAGATGCATACATCTCCGCCAATTCATCCAAGGTATACCATGTTTGATCTTCGCCGTGTGTACCCGCCAAACTGACGATGTTGATGGCTCCTGGGATGTGACCGCCGCGCACGGCATGCACCACTTCTTCGCCACTGTAATGGCTCTGCGGACGCGCATCCAAGAGGACAACACCAGAGTCCCGTTGAGAGACGACGCGGTCGTAAACATCCATCCATTCAACGGACAGTTTAGCGTTTGCATCCTTCAGCGTGACATTTCCGCGCGTCCGCTCTGCCTTGTCTTTCTCAAGATCGTTAAAGCCTTGCCACGCGACCGTGCCGCCATCCAAAAGCTTCACGCGGGACATATCGTACCCGTAGTATTCCAACAAAAAGTATAAGCGTGATGCAAGGGCTGTGCGTGAATCATCATACAGGACAAGGGTTGAATCGTTATTCACGCCCCAATCCCGCAGTGTATTTTCGAAGGCTGATTTATCCGGAAAAAACATGATGGATTGACCATCATTATCTCCGAGGTCTTTGAACCGCTGAACTTGAACTGAACCCGGAATATGACCAACAGTATAATATCTGTGCGGATAGTAGCGCACTTCCAACGCAATCAAGTTTTGATCATCAATGTGTTCTTCCAGCCATTCTGTATCAACCAGAAAATCAGCACCTTCTGCTTTAGCTGGACCACCCCACACCGTAACAACGAGCAATGCAAACAGAGCAATGCCCTTCATCAATAAATCAAGCTTTGGCAAACCACGCATTCTATATCCTCCCCAGGTATTTTTTTGGTTTATGTCTTCACTGGCACGCGTTCGTACCATCCACGGGTTCTGTTAACGATTGTGACAACGGACAACATCACTGGCACTTCCACCAACACCCCAACCACTGTCGCAAGGGCAGCGCCACTATCAAACCCAAATAGACTTATGGCCGCGGCAACTGCCAACTCAAAAAAATTACTGGCACCAATGAGCGCTGAAGGTGCCGCAACTGAATGATCTTCGCCAACCGTTCTATTCAGAATATATGCCAAGCCGGAATTGAAGTAGACCTGAATCAGAATCGGAACGGCTAGTATCGCAATGATCAAAGGCTGTTCGATGATTTGACCGCCCTGAAAGCCGAACAACAAAACCAAAGTGACAAGAAGTGCAATTATGGAAACTGGATCCATCTTCTGAATAACGTTTTGGAGACGTTTCTCCCCTCCGGACCGCAGCAATCTCAGCCGAAGGATTTGTGCAGCGGCAACCGGCACCACGATATAAATCAAGACAGACAGAAACAGTGTGTCCCACGGCACCGTTATAGCCGACAAGCCAAGAAGGAGGCCGACAATTGGTGCGAAGGCAAAAATCATTATGACGTCATTTAGCGCAACCTGGGACAGCGTGAAATGTGGTTCGCCATCGCTCAAGTTACTCCACACAAACACCATGGCCGTACAAGGTGCAGCGGCAAGTATAATTAAACCGGCGATGTAGGAATCAATCTGCTCCGCCGGCAGATATGGCGCAAAAAAATGGCGAATGAACAACCAGGCAAGAAGTGCCATTGAGAATGGCTTTACGGCCCAGTTTACGAACAAGGTTACACTGATTCCGCGCCAATGTTCCCGCACACGGTGCAATGCGCCAAAGTCGATCTTCAACAGCATCGGGATAATCATCAACCAAATGAGAACTGCAACGGGCAGATTAACCTGTGCTATCTCAAGGTTTCCAATCATTTGAAAAGGTGAAGGAAAGAATGAGCCCAACGCAACGCCAACAATTATGCACAAGCCAACCCAGACGGTTAGATAGCGTCCAAAAATCCCCAAGGATTCTTTGCTCTTGGCAGAAGACATATTCTTAGCTCCCATGCTTATCCCTAGGCTGACTGATCACAACATTTTGTTTCTGGCTCAACCTTGCGGATACATAACTCTGGTCGTCCACCGCAACAATCGTCGACTAGGAAGCCCAGCAGTTGGTTGAGATTGTCAAAGTTTGCCGAATAGATGACCTGGCGCCCCTGCTTACGGCTCGTGACCAGACCAGCATGACGCAGGTCTTTTAGGTGAAAGGAGAGTGTTGAAGGTCCAACTTTTACTTGCGCGGCTAACTCACCCGCTGACATACCGCCTTGTGCCACAAGCGCCCGAAAAACTTCAAGACGCATTTCACTGGCCAAACCAGAAAGGATTTGGGTAGCTTGAAATAGGGAAAGGCTCATCAGCAAAAGACCTCATTCGAACATGTTGCATAAAAAAAAGGAGCTAGACTTACGAAGATACTTCAATATTCATTGAAATGTCAAAATATCTGTTTAACCTCCTCCCACAGTCTGAAAATTTTGAAAGGCTCACAATAGGAGACAGATATGACTATTAAGATCGGCATCAATGGATTTGGCCGCATGGGACGCTTGGCCCTGCGTGCAGGTTGGGAACGTGAAAATCTGGAATGGTCTCGTATCAACGAACTGAACACTGATGCGGCTGGTTCTGCCCATCTAGTAACATTCGACAGTGTGCACGGCAAATGGGATAGGGAAGCAACTGCTAATGGCGAAACTGTAGTCATTGACAGAAGGTCCATTGAACATACGTCCATACAGGATATAGGTGACGGTGATTGGGGCGATTGCGACATCGTGCTGGAATGCACGGGAAAGTTTCGCAAACCCTCCCAACTGCAAAGCTATTTCGATCACGGGGTAAAAAAGGTCATAGTCGCTGCTCCTGTGAAGGACGAGGCGTTGAATGTCGTCTACGGTGTTAACGACGATCTGTACGATCCCGTCAAACATGATTTATTAACGGCTGCTAGCTGTACCACCAACTGCTTGGCCCCGGTGGTCAAAGTTGTGCATGAAAAAATCGGAATCGAACATGGTGCCATCACCACTATTCACGATGTCACTAACACACAAGTGGTTGTCGATTTCCCGCACAAGGACATGCGCCGCGCACGATCCAGCCTAGTGAACTTGGTACCGACCACCACCGGTTCGGCCACCGCCATCACCATGATTTATCCAGAACTGAAGGGTAAGTTGAACGGCCATGCAGTGCGTGTGCCGTTGTTAAATGCGTCGCTCACCGATTGCGTGTTCGAACTAAAACGTAAAGTCACTGTGGAAGAAGTTAACCAGTTGTTCCGCGACGCCGCCCAAGGTGAATTAAAGGGCATCTTGGGCCTAGAGGACCGTCCGTTGGTGTCGACCGACTACACCAATGATCCGCGCTCTTCGATAGTTGACGGCCCTTCAACTATGGTCGTGGACGGCAGGCAATTGAAGGTTTTGGCGTGGTATGACAATGAATGGGGTTACGTGAACCGCATGGTCGATCTGGCGGCGAAAGTCGCGGCGTCACTGTAAGGGCCCAGCATGATGAGCACCGACATTCGCAACTACGCCCTGGTGACAACGGCCTATTGGGGCTTCACGCTGACCGATGGCGCATTGCGCATGTTGGTGCTATTGCATTTCCACACAATGGGTTATAGCCCGATTGAAATCGCGCTTCTGTTTCTGTTTTATGAATTCTTCGGCATTGTCACCAACTTGGTTGGCGGCTGGATCGCATCACGCATGGGGTTGAAGATCACGCTGTTTGCGGGATTGACGCTGCAGGTGGTGGCGTTATCCGCGTTGGCGCAGTTCAATTCCGATTGGCCGGTGTGGTCTGGTGTGGTGTTCGTGATGGGAGCGCAGGCGTTATCAGGTATAGCCAAAGACCTGACCAAGATGAGTTCCAAAAGCGCAGTAAAACTGCTAGTGCCGGAGGGGGAACACGGTGCTCTGTTTAAATGGGTTGCCGTGCTGACTGGGTCAAAGAATGCGCTCAAGGGTATAGGCTTTTTCTTAGGCGGCGTTCTGTTGACGGCGTTTGGATTTGCCGGTGCACTCTATGCCATGGCAGGCGGATTGGCTTTGGTTCTTCTGGCTTCCGTACTGTTGTTACCCGGCCAGATCGGACAAGCCAAAAGCAAAGTGAAGTTCTCGCAGATATTATCCAAAAGCCGCAATATGAATTACCTGTCAGCCGCACGCTTATTCCTGTTTGGGTCTCGGGACATCTGGTTTGTGGTCGGTTTGCCATTGTTCCTCGCTGCCACACTGGATTGGGGGCATGCGGAAGTGGGCGGCTATATGGCTGCATGGGTAATCGTCTACGGTTTCGTCCAAGCGGGCGCGCCCAAGGTGTTGAAGAAATCCGCCCATGCCCCAGACGGTGCGCTCAGCCGACGTTGGATTTTAATTTTGTTGATCGTCACAGTAGCTATAGCAGGTGCGGTGATGGCGGATGTGGAACCGGGCTTAGCCGTGGTGTTCGGACTTGTGGTATTTGGCTTTGTGTTTGCCGTCAACTCGGCCGTCCATTCATATTTGGTGTTGGCGTATTCTCAATCCGATCATGTGGCGCTCGACGTCGGATTTTATTACATGGCAAATGCAGGTGGAAGATTAATTGGCACAGTGTTGTCTGGTCTCGCTTATCAATGGGGTGGGATGGAGATGTGCCTGGTCGTCTCTGCTATTTTCGTGGCAATATCGTGGCTGATAAGCCTGCCCCTAAATCGTGTGAACACAGGTTAATCCGCCTTGCCCCGAACAAATAAGGTTCGGCGCTGATTTCTGGAAAACCGTATCTCGTATGTTGGCTGCAAGTTGCAGTATCTAACGTCAGCGTTCAAGGGACATATTAAGCTCATTTCATAACGGAGAAATAATCTGCTGTTGTGACTGATATTCTCTTGCTGTTTGCGAAGGGCGTAATAAGAAATGCAGTGATAGTGGTGGGATATATTGAAAACAGAGCTTCGTTAGAAGCTGCTATATAATCCAACAAGAGCAAAAAGAATATTCATGCATATATATTCATGTACTTCATACAGATGACACGAAGGCACGAAGAAATATTCTTATCGTTGGCAACTAAGCATTGATCATGAATGCGCGTGATCAGCTGTGGAAGCGTTAGCTTCATCTTATCAGCCATATCTTCTAGAACAGTCCAAAAAACTTTTTCAAGACGAACCGTGGTGCTGTGACCATGGATGCGAAACCCGCGCTTTTCTGGAATGAACTCGCTGACTTGATCCGTCGAACAGGCATTAAACATATGCCCTAGAAAATTTTCTGGTTCGATTTCGATAAAGATGGACATTCCAATAAACCTCGATTGTTGTTGTGTTTTTTGTTTTTTTTCAGGCGGAACGGGCCTGATTTGCGACGAAGATGGCATGATTTTTTTGTAGTTTCCAATAATTACCACCAGTTCAAATCCCCATTATCATAGACTGTATCCAACAAAGCGGAAACCGCCAAAAACAACAGTAATGTATCGGGGAGGATACAGTTCATGGATTTTTTTAATAAGACACTTGATCCCATCATCGCTCTGATGGCGATTGCTGTGCTCGATATCTTTTTATTCCTTCTGTTGGGTGCCTGGACCGTTGGTGGTGGCGAAACCATGATGACGGGATTGATCGCCGAAGTTTTTATGGGGGACGAATTGAAACGTCTTCCGTTTTGGAATTTGGTGTTTGAACCTGATGCAGGCTACTGGAAAATCTATATCAGCCTCGGAATGCTGTTTGGAGCGTTTATTGGCGCAAAGTTAAGCAATGAGTTTTATGTACGCTTCCCGCGGCGTGTGTCGGAGTGGGTCATGATCACAATTGGCGGATTGCTCATGGGAATTGGTATCCGCTTAGCATTTGTATGTAACGTCTCAACTTTCTTTGGCTTAACCCCTGAAATGAATCTCGGTGGCTATCTCGCAATTAGCGGCATCGTCGCGGGAGCTTGGGTTGGTTCAAAAATTTATAAAAAAGTGTTGGAGGGTTAAGGTATGTCGGTCATTGGTGAGTGTATCGTCGCGTTTATCTTTGGTACATGTGTTGGCTTGCTGGTTCAACGTTCCCGGTTCTGCAACACGGCTGCCTTGCGCGATGCAATGTTGTTCAGCACATACCGCAATACTAAAGCATTGCTGATGGCAATGATCATGCTGACATTTGGTTTCACCTTGTTCATCACCTTTGGTGAGGGCAAGACCATGCATTTCGACGTTGGCTTTAACACCTTTGCAGGTTTGTTCATCTTTGGCGTTGGCATGGTGCTCGCCGGAGCATGCACCGTATCTACGTGGGTTAAAGCGGGTGAAGGCAACTTTGGAGCTGTCTGGGCCTTGATCTTTACCTTCATTGGGATGTTTTTATTCTCGCTTGTATGGTCAGTAAACTATTGGCCTCCTGCTCCATCTAGTATGACGGGTGAACCTAACCTGGAAGCTTTGCAATTAGGGTATGCAAACGCGGCAACATTGCAGGAAAAATTTGGCATCCCAGCAATTTTTTTCGGCTTAATCCAAATGGGTGTTTTAGCCGTCATCTATCGCGCAATCTTACGTAAAGAAGCCATACAAGCTGGTCATCACAAAGAGGTTGCAAAAGCAAATCAGAAGCACTCGTCCGTTACGGCCACAAGCAGCGCATCCACAGAATAACAATCAGAACGAAGTTCAGAAGGAGAAATTTGTTATGGGTTTGTTTAGTAAAAAACAAAAAGTTGAAGAAGCAAGTTCTACGCATTCCGTCACGCTGTCTGATGGCATCACATACACCGTCGAAAGAGTTGTTGATTGTATCGGGGACAGTTGCCCGCGCCCCCAATTGATGACCAAAAAAACTGTTGGTGAAATTAGTGTTGGGCAGATCATTGAAGTCTTGGTCGATAATCCGTCATCCATGGAAGCCCTGCCGCCGATGTGTGATGAGCTGGATTCAACGCACTTAGAAACCATCAAAGACGCACGTTGTTGGAAAGTCTACATCCAAAAGGATTAAGACCAAGGAGTATTCGAATGTCGAAACTTATCATGAGCATATATGCCGGGGCTGCATTTGCCGTTTCGATTGGTGCAGTTGCTGCGATGTTAATCGCACCTCCGCAAAGCCTACGTTCGGACCGTGACGGCGTGCCGCATTTCACTTCCTTGGTCGAACATCCTGAAACTGGTGATGCTATCAGCATTGGCACACTGATCCGTCATTATCGTGGAGATTAAGGAGTACTTGAGAAATGGATTTTGAAACTATCGTTCAACTTGTTACAGCCATCCTTGCGTTTGGCGTCATGTATATCAGCCTTCTCAAGAACACTTTGTGACGTGAACAATAAGGATCTCATTATGGATAGAAACAGCTTTCTTTTTTGTGTCGGCTCACTTGTCGTTTCTTTGTTGATTGCGATTGTAGCCTTCCCATACGTGTCCATGGATGTCCAGTCTTTGGAAGCGGCGAACACCCCACGTCCTGCACATGAAATGGGAAGTGTCGATGTCGGGAATGGCTTTGGCAAGCTTACGGTCGAAGAGTTGATGGCTTTTTATGTTGAGTCTCCACCTGTTGAAGAAGGAGCATCCGCTCCTGAAATTCGCTTTGGGGGATGTTGAGAGCGATGCCTGCAGTCTCGTCCGTCTTTAGATTTATTTGCACAGCATGCCTTGTTTCGGCTTCGCTTTCTCAAGCGCATGGCTCTGAAGACGTGAATGTCGTCTTTAATCTCACCGATGACAACATGAAAAACGTTTTAGATATTCGAGATATGGATGCTTGTTCGACGGGCTCTCTCCCCCGGGCACGGTGTCTGCCGCTCGACCACTTTAGAGATCCCGCAGGGAACACCATAAACTTCCATGCCTTACGCTGGCTACTCGGTACGGTGGGTTTAAGTGGAGAGGAATCTCTCTTGGTCATCGGCAGCACTGGTGATGAAGCTTTCTTTGTCGGGGCACTTTTGCATCAAGCAGGGCAAAACAGGGTCCAAGTATTTGCCCATCCTTTTCGATCCACGGCGGATGCACCTTCTGGCACGTCCCGCAGCTTCAGCCGTGAGGCTGTTTTCACCGCACCCATGCGTTACACAAAAAACTAAAAGGAAATATCATGGACGTCTTACTGCACCTGACAACACCTGAATCGGTAAAAATTGCATTACCCTTAGGCGTGGCTTTAACGCGCGCAGGTGCTTCATGGGCATGTTTCCTGACCAATGATGGCGTATTGGCGCTCGACAATCCGGACTTTATCGCAGCCAGTGAAAGTGCATCACGCATCGCCGTGTGTGAACGGTCGTGGGACTTATATAATCCAGACCATAAATGTCCGGTGGAGAAAGGAAGCCAAACCACTAACAGCACTTTGATGGCTGAGGCCAGCAAAGTCGTGAGTTTGTAGGGAGCAAGAAAGTGAGTAGCAAAAGTATTCTTGTCATGGGGCGACGCGATCATACTGAAGCGATGCGCGTTGCTGCTGGTTTAACCATTTGTGGCAACGATGTGCGCTTAGTCTTGATGACAGAGCCTGTCGCAGAAACTCAGGAAAATGCAGAGCAAGTGGAACTCTTGGAATTGTCAGATATTACACCGGAGACCACTGTTAAAGAAATGTCAAACGCCCTGGACTTTCTAAATGCAGATGACTTGGGGCAAGTCATTGCTCAAAGCGATTGTGTAATCAGCATCTAAGCCATACGAACAAGACTGAGGAAGTGAAATTATGACCATTTTGGAATTATACACAGGTCTTTTTCCCGACGCTGACACAGTGGCGGCTTCCGTCTCCACGCGCGGAGAACAAGACCACATTATCCATCTGGATATAAATGATCTCAAACTTAGCGACACGAAACGCTGGGATACGGCCGTGACAGCCATTCTTCATGCTGACTTGGTTGTCACATTATAGCGGACTTACCGCAAAACAGAATGCAACCACAAAGGGAGGTGCAAATGTCTAAACAAGGAACAAATCTGGGGAACTGGCTGGGAATGATCTGTGTAACGGTGCTTGCACTCGCAGCAAGCACCGCTCATGCTGCTGAGCCATTGGTCAGTGCCAAATGGTTAGCTGCAAACATGGACAAGGTTGTCGTCTTGGATGTACAAGCCAAGGACAAAGACTTTCTAAGCAAAGGCCATATTCCAAGCGCTGTTTTGGTGCCATGGAAACAAGTGCGCGGTAAGGCTAAAGAAGGTGGTGTAGATCTGATTAAAATGTTACCGAGCAAAGCAAGCTTTACACGTCTCATGAAAGTGTCCGGTGTGAATAACGATAGTCACGTTGTTATCACAACCAGCGGCTCAAACTCTAGTGACGTGTTTTTGGGAACACGTTTATATTGGCAACTGAAATACTATGGTCATGATGAAGTTTCCATGTTGGACGGTGGCAACGCTGCCTGGGCGCTATCCAAGCAGGCTTTGAGCAAGTCTGCTGAAGCCAAGCCCCAACCCGGAAACTTTACAGCGCGTGCAGAACGCAAAGAGCTTTTGACGACCACTGCAGACATCCAATCTCTGGTGAACCAAAAGTCTCGCAATCTGATTGATGCCCGCACCCTAGACTATCACCTGGGTCTCGAGCAGAAAAAGAAATACGTTTTTGATGCAGGGCATATCCCCGGCTCGAAAATCGTGCCGCACGATGTCTTGTTGACACATGGTAAGGCCGCTAAATTCCGTTCTGCAGAACAGCTCAAAGGAACACTCACGGCCATGGGTGTTGACCTCAAGTCTGATAACGTAACTTACTGTAATAGCGGACACCTTGGCAGTGGGCTCTGGTTCGTACTGCACGAACTCAGCGGGAACAAAAGTGCTAAACTGTACGATGGTTCGATGCATGCCTGGACCAAAGGCAACACCCGTCCCGTCACAACTTTTGCTTTGAACTGACAGACTAAACAGTGATGGATCGCAACACAGCCCAATGAAAAAAAGAACTTTAAATAGAAGGGCTTTGATTTCGACCGCGGTGTTCAAAAGCATCGCGGTCGCTTTCGTTTTGTTGATGAGCACTCACCTTTCAATTTCCTATGCAGACGAAGGTGTTGATAAGCACCCAACGCTGGCTGCTGAATTGTTAATTGTACGAAGTGATCTTGATCGTCTGTCTCTCCATAGCCAGCTTCCTCAGCGCCATGCTCAAGGCCTCCGCGATCGGGTCAAAGGCGGTCTTGGTGTACTGCCATGGCTATTAGAACAAGCGGGAGATTTTCAAGGGGCGAAGAAGCTGCGTGCATATAAAGCATCTTCAACGCATCGGTCAGGAGCAATGATTAAACTCTTAGACATGTTAATTGAGTCCCATCCGCTAAACACTCAACGTTATTATCCACGACACCTTACGATGCGCCAATATAGAGAGGCCCGCCTAATTCATGATTCTTATTGTGCGGGTTGTCATGATAATGCAGGCCAAGGGGATAAGAGCACATTGTTACCTGCGCGAGATTTGAAACTTATGGCACTTGAGGCGAGCCCTCGTATTTTTCTTGCGCGTCTGATCAACGGGGTAAAAGGGGATCATACAATTTTATTCGAAAATCCGCTAACAGTTGATCAAGTGAGTTCATTGTGGTGGCTTTATAGCCAGGAGAACAATGAAGAATAATGATTTATCACCGATGATCTGCCCACACTCACGGTCATAGATACGTTCTCGCGATATGCTCCCGTGCTTGATCCTCGGCTCAGCTATCGCGGCGAACATGTCGTGCAAAATTCTCGAACGGGTATGTTGGAAAATCGGGTATCCGAAAACCATCCGGGTTGACCAGGGCTCGGAGTTTATCTCACATGACCTAGACTTATGGGCTCACCAAGGTGACGTGATACTCGACTTCAGTCGGCCCGGAAAACTGACGGATAATGCCTTCATCGAGGGTTTCAATAGGCGCTTCCGGAAAGAATGTCTGAACGCGCATTGGTTCCTAAGTCTTGACGATGCCCGCCAAAAGCTAGAGGATTAGCGTAGAGGCTACAACGAAATTCGACTACATAGCACGGCAACAACACGCCGATATCCCTGCAAAACAGCTCTGGGCCAACAGCCCAACATGAGCCTCAACACCCGGAAACCTCCGGTCGGGTGGTCCAACAACGAGGAGTGCTTCAGCGCCACTATCCTATCCAGATAACCGGGACCCCTTCAACTTGCAACTCACGTTTGATAATATTTCAACTTATTTATCCAATACCATCACGCTTGCCTCTCAACAGGGATGGCGTGATGCGCTCTGGGCAGCTTTTTGGGATGGAAATTTTGAACAGCCAGAAACAGATCTGCACACAGAGGACGACAACGACTTTGTCTGTGCAAACCAGAACCTGCCAGATGACCCAACACACAGCACACTCATGCCCCGGAACCGATTCTTAACGCTTGAATTGTTTGTTTTGAAAGGTTGGCTTCCCAGAATATTACAAGAAGACGTGAAATGGAGCCCAGACATTGCACCTGATAATGATCGCATTACTGATTGTTATATAAAACTGGCCAAAACAGATATTTCATCCTGCCCCAAAGCTGCTATCGCGTATTTTCTGAAAATGTCCATCACACGGCAGAAATTGGCCCTGTGGCTACAATTTAAACACCTTCCCATTCCCGATGATTTGCAATGCGACATACCTCAACCCGACCAAAATCCCAAGTGTGAGACACCTGCCCCAGCCCTAACCCCCGATGATCAAATCAAGCCTGAACAGGTTGGCCCACCTGGCCCTTCTAAAAGAAACATGACAAGTATTTTAGAAAAACTATGCGAGCGTATTGATAATGGAACAGTCATTCGCGGTAACTGTTCAGATGAAGCACTTTGGCTAAAAGCTTGGGCGGATGAAAACTTGGGTGAAGGAACCCGAGCTCTTGGTACAATACGCAATGCCATCTCACACACCTACAATGAACAGAATCTGAATAAACCCAAGAAAACAAAGCATTAAACGGCCTGCATGAATTGCTGCATAACGTTTTCCTGTTATTGCACAAAAATTCATTTTTTAATGCAAATGTAACCTGACAGCCTACCTGCACATTCACACGACACCAGTCGGTATGGAGCAGAAAGTTGAAATCAGGACCTCCTCAGACAGTAAATGTAAACAACCGCATGGTTACGGTGTACGCCTTCTTTTGTCAGCCAACTACTATGCGTACGTCCACCTCGGAAATATTGATCATTTGGTCTGATCACGGTCTTTCAGGGCTTACTGCTCCTCAATTTGGTATCTGCATCGTTGTGGCTCGTGGTGTTACCCCAAGCACAAAATTTGTAGAAGTAACGTAGGGAGTACAGGTCAATGAAACAGAAAACGCAACACGCTTATTGGATCCGGGCAGCCCAATTGATCCACCAATGCTCAAAGGACTTGAGTCTGCCAAAAGATCAGAACGCATCCCCAATTACGGTTGCTAATTGGCTCGTTCATAAACGTCCCAAGATTTCCAAAAACACGTGGCGGCACTACAAGGCTGCTTTGATGTATGCACTGCCAATTCAATATGAGATTGAAGGCGAAATCGCTGCCGATCTGTTAGCTGAGGAGAGCCAAACAGGAGCAATGAAAAAGGGGCAGACAACGTCTGCCCTGAAAGCAAAATATCTGCCCCCAGACGATTTGCAAAAAATCTTGATCTGGCTTTCAAAACAGAAATCCAGTTATGCACGCCCCCTCACACTTTTCCTTCTGGCCTCAATCTTGACTGGCCTCCGTCCGGGAGAATGGCAAAATGCGGTTCTTGTCAAAGCAAAAAGGCGTAAACACCCATATGAAATCCGGCTTTGCGTCCGAAATGCCAAAACGAATAGGAATCGTGGACGGGGGATTTTTCGTTTTGTCATTCTTAATGATTTTGCCCCTCTTCCATTGGCATTTATCGAAGAATTGCACGAATGGAAATTCCAAAAGTTGAGGGAAGAAAAGACAAAGTGGTCATCAATCCAAGCCTCACTCGCACGCCTTTTGAGCGAGGCAAATTCGGCATTGTGGCCGAAAAGAAAGCACCATTACACTCTCTATAGCTGCCGTCATCAAGCAGCCGCAAATTTCAAGCAGATGTTTGTGAAAGATGAGGTTGCCGCAATTATGGGACACAAGTCACTTGAAACGGCAGGCAGCCACTATGGCAAAGCACGCAAAGGGCAAACAGACCTCTTACCAAACCTTCCTCTCAGCTACCCTATCCCCCCACAGCGATTGAAAAAGGTCAAAGCCATGTCAGCCGCCACCTTCTCCTAAAACTGGGAACGATCATCGAAATAAACAACGCCTAAAATAACATCAGGTGTTTAGCAGTAAATTGCCTTTACCGAAGCGATCTACGAAACCTTGACACGCCCCAGAATGCTTTGTGCCTGTAAAGACAACTCTTCCGTATAAGTCCCATGACAACCCAAATTCAGAACTATCAAGGCAGCCCCAAAAGGAGAAAAACTTAATGAGCAAACCTTGTGCGACCATGCCTTAGTGCGTGCTTCGTATACACAATATCCACAAGAATTTTGACAAATGGGCACTTGCTATTATACACTATAGGTGTACCAATAAGCAGGATTAAGAAAATGGCACCCAATAAGGTTGAAAAATTACGCAAAGCACGTGCTTGGACGAGGAAAGTCTTGGCCGATAAAGTTGGCATATCACACAGCATGATGACAAAAATTGAGCGTGGTGAGCGCCGTCTCCACGAAGATCAGGTGCGCGATTTTGCAAAAATTTTTGGTGTAAGCGCTGGTGAAGTCGTTGAAGGAGTAGAAGAACTACAACGTGTCCCCATTATTTATGTATCCGAACTACCTGCCATTGCTTATGGCGCCGAGCGCCCGGATCATGCGGAAACTTTGCCTATAAAATCAGAAAATAAGGATCTGATAGCCATCCGTTACGATGCTGATTTTGGCGTTGAAGTATCAGTTGGTAAAACCAAAGTGCCGGAAGCAGCAGTTGTCGTTGCCAACCCGAAAACACGAGAGGGTGAGGGATTGTTTTTTGCCACGCGCGGGACATCAATAGCGATAGTCACAGACAAAGACCTGACGAGAAAAACAAAGCCTTTAGCAAAGATCACTCATTTTATTACGGAACTCTGACATGACCTACCTCTTTGCAACCAAAACTATATGAACGCACTCCCGCTTTGAGCGGGTGATCGCGCTTGTTTAAGTTTTGAATGTGGAGGTGTGTTATGGATACTGTTCTTTGGGGTCCGGAAAAAATTGCTAAACATGTTGTCTCTGGTCTGCTGAAAATGCCTGCGGATGTGGGGGTATCGCTTTTTATCGCGATGCATTCACCAGCCCAACGGGTCTTCGGTCAGAGTGCTTATACCCCCTCTTCCCTGCGAATTGTTGTCAAAAATCTTGAAGCAAAATACAAAGATGTCACCGAATTAAACCCAGAAGATGTGCGCTGGTATTCGCTGATCGCGCAGGCTGCCGAAGAAGGCTTGATTGAGGTCGCCTGTCGGTTTCTTGCGGCGGCGCGTTCCCATCAAAAATATCTGCCGCGCGCCGAAAAGGCTTATGTTGCAGCTACAATTGAGGAAATCTGGTCATGTATGGCTGGGACGACGGATGATGACTCGATCCGGAAACTCTCAAGCACGATCTGTCTCCTTCGGGCAAAGTTGGACGGCACCGATAATCACGAAAACATCAGGAAGGCGTTTGACACCGACCTGTCACCTGAGGATGTCGAGCTTATCAATAAATCCCTCAAGCAACTCAAAAAAGACGAAGACGAATGGGGCCTATCTGCATGCGGAATCGACAATCTTGATGACGGTCTCCCGGAAGACGCGAGAATCTTTGCGGGTCTGCAGGAAATCGTATTCCAAGAATGTGGTCTCCGGATTTTTTATCATCTCGTCGGTCAGACTTTCCGGCTCCATGACCTGCCTGCAGCACACCTTTTAAAGCGCGCGGTCGACGCATGTCTCGAAGCCGAAAAGCCCGCTATGGATACAAGTACATCTTACGCGTATATCCTTGAGACGCTTGGTAATAAGCCTGCCGCTCAGCGAGCCGTCCCCGTGACAGACGTCCCCGCAGATCACGTGATCGTTGCGCCTCGGCTCGGGCAGGCCGCCACTTATGGGGATCGTCGTCTATCAATCAAAAATCACGAGCATCTCAGCAAACCGCTGAAGTTGATGCCGTCGGCTGTGTCACCTGACGAGCTGCGTGAATTGTTGACAAAGGAATTCCCATGGATGTCCGCGCCAATCGATCTGATTTGTAGGGATATGGGTCTGCGGGAAAGTTATGGCCAGCGAGAGTTTTCGCTTCCGCCGATGCTCATCTGGGGTCGTCCGGGCACGGGTAAGACACGTTTTGTCCAGAGGCTCGCGAAGCATATTGGCCTGCCCTCAGATATGATTTCGTTGGCGGGCGCGGCTGATGACCGCGCGCTCAGGGGCACAGGCGCGGGGTATTCCACAGCCAATCCCAGCTATCCGACACTTAAAATCTCGGAGACCAAATGTCCGAATCCAGTCTTGATTTTTGATGAGGTGGACAAATCCAAAGCTGGCGGTTGGAATGGCGATCCCATCCAAACTTTATTGATGTGGACCGAGCGGGAGAATGCGAAAGCCTTTTTTGACGATTGCCTTTTGACATCAATTAAGCTGAGTTTTGTCAACTTTTTTGCCACCGCGAACGAAATTAAAGATTTACCGATGCCGTTTTTGTCGCGCTTTCGCGTCATCGAGACGCCCGCGCCGGAGCCAGAGCATGTGCGCGCGATCATTGGTGGGGTGAGGGCAGATTTTGCTGAAGAGGTAGGTGTGGACCCCCGCTTTATCCCGGAACTTGAAGAGGCAGAGCTGATGTATCTGGAAGACATTTTTGCAAAGCACGCAAACGTCAGATCGGTGATCCGCATGACGCAAAAACTTTTGGATCGGCGCGAACGCATTCAGCGCGAGATGCCGCACTAAGGGAGGTGTGAGATGTCATATGTAGATCGAGCAATCACGGAGGCCTATATCGGCTGTCAGGACCCACTCATGGGCCTTCACGGACGTCCTGAGGACGTTGGGCCCGCCGATGGACAGCCGTTGTATGTAGGTGATATCCCGGGCTTTCTGGCGCAGGCGAAGCTGTCCATGCAGTATTGGCCAACCGCCGAAAATTTGATTTGGTGGCAGGATCGGTTGTCCGAGCAAAGCTTCGGCGGGAATCCTGCGTTTTTTAACAAGGTGATGATCGGTTCGGCGCTCCGGATCATTGCGATGAATATCAGAGAAATGAGGTGATTCCGAACACTTTCCATTTTGGAAAGTGTTGTAGATGGGGAGACATTGATGGACAAAATTTTTGACCATACCGCCATCCATGCGGCAGCTAAATATTCAGCCGGCCGCATGGATAGGCGGGCCGCCATGACAGCGTGCGGGATCGACAGATATAACGATTTTCTCGATTTGTTATATCTGTGCGGGGTGCACCGTCCAAGGTTGCCAGATGATGTAACGAACGAGATGGCGAGGACATTTAAGAAAATTTTTGAAGAATCCGAAAATCAAGAAATCACACAGATCGGCGGGATCACCATCATTGACCGCGATGAAATTCGAAAGGGAAAAAAGGATGACAACCTATGATTCGCCTGTGCAAACTTTGCACACATTCTTGCACAGTTAGATTTTCGTAAGGTTTCCGGGAAAGATAAAACCCAGCAACCTATTGAGATTGCTGGGTTTTAATTGGTACGCGCTGTAGGATTCGAACCTACGACCTACTGATTAAAAGTCAGTTGCTCTACCAACTGAGCTAAGCGCGCTCATGATAACTCTTGCGTATTACAGGCCATAAATGGCGTGTTGTGGGGCGGAACATACGGGCGCGCGGCGTTTCGGTCAACCCCTTGTGACACTATTCTGAACATTTTTTTTAAAGGCTTCAGAATAAACGGCTTTTCGCCCTATTCCTGGGCCAATTGATGTTCCAAACGCGCCGCAACCGCGTCGGATACAAAGTGGCGCACATCACCGCCCAAACGCCCGATTTCTTTGACGAATCTGGACGAGATGAACTGATTCTTGTCCGACGCCATTAAAAACACCGTCTCCACATTCGGATCCAGACGAGAGTTCATACCCGCCATTTGAAATTCGTACTCAAAGTCCGAAACAGCGCGAAGCCCGCGCACAATCACACTGGCGCCAACGTCCGAGACGAACTCCACCAACAAATTGTCAAACGGGCGAACTTCGACCTTGTCGCTCAGCCCGGCGGCTTTAAGCTCGGCCTCAACCATCTCGACCCGCTCGTCCAGCGTAAACATCGGGCCTTTCCCGGCATTGACAGCCACGGCGACGATCAGCTTATCAACAATGTGCGAGGCACGTGTCACGATGTCCATGTGACCGTTGGTGGGCGGATCGAAGGTGCCGGGGTATACGCCGACGCGCACTTCGCAAGGGGTATCAGACATGGGGAGGTCTCCGTTATTCGCCCGGCTCTTCGGTTTCGCTTGACGTTTTAGGGTCTTCGGGCTGTTGAGCACCATCTTCGCCGTCTTGGACATTGGCATGAGTATTGGCATCGTCTTCGTCGTCGTCAACGTCCGTCAAACGGGTCACCGACACCACGTGCTCTTCTTCCGCCGTTTTAAATAGCGTCACCCCTTGGGTGTTGCGGCCCGCAATGCGGATGTCCACCACCGTGGTCCGGATCAATTGGCCACCGTCGGAGACCATCACCAACTGATCGTCTTGCTCCACCGGGAAAGACGCCACGACCGTGCCGTTGCGTTTGTTGGTTTCAATATTTGTGATGCCCTGCCCGCCCCGGCCCGCAATGCGGTATTCGTAAGCAGAGGTGCGCTTGCCATAGCCGTTTTGCGTTACGGTCAAGATGAAGTCTTCCAACGCTTCCATTTCGGCGAAGCGTTCTTCGCTTAAGCCCAGCTGGGTTGGGTCGGTGATCAGCTCATCACCGTTTTCACCCTCACCGTTCGCCGCGCGCCGACGTGCACTTTGGACTTTCAGATAATTGTCGCGTTCTTCCGTGTCGAAGTCCACGTGACGCACGATGGACATGGTCATGACTTCGTCGTCACCTTTAAGCCGCATGCCGCGCACACCTGTCGACGCCCGCGACGCAAACACACGCACACCTTCAACCGGGAAGCGGATGCACTTGCCGTTTTTGGCGGCCAGCAACACGTCGTCTTGCTCTGTACAGACCTGCACGCCGACCAACACGTCGTCTTCGTCCAGCTTCATGGCGATTTTGCCGTTGGCCATAACGTTGGTGAAGTCAGAGAGCGCGTTGCGTCGAGCATTACCCGACGCGGTCGCGAACATCACGAACATATCGCCCCAGGTTTCTTCGTCTTCGGGCAACGGCATCATGGTGGTGATGGTTTCGCCCTGATCTAAGGGCAGCAAGTTCACCATAGCCTGACCGCGCGCGGTCGGAGAGCCCAGCGGGAGCTTGTAGACCTTGAGCTTGTAGACCATACCCTTGTTTGAGAAGAACAGCACCGGTGTGTGCGTATTCACCACAAAGACCTGAGAAACGAAATCTTCGTCCCGCGTACTCATGCCCGAACGGCCCTTGCCGCCGCGGCGTTGCGCACGATAGGTCGACAACGGTACACGTTTGATGTAGCCCGTGTTGGACACGGTGACGACCATGTCTTCGCGCTGGATCAAGTCTTCGATGTCGTGTTCGAACTCGGCTTCTTCCAAGGACGTGCGACGGTCATTGGCAAACTGATCGCGCATCTCTTCCAGCTCTTCACGCAAGATTTCATATAAGCGATCACGCGAACCGAGGATCAGCAGCAATTCTTTGATCTCTTCGCCCAGTCCCGTCAGGTCTTCGGCGATCTTGTCGCGTTCCAACCCGGTTAAGCGGTGCAGGCGCAGCTCTAAGATGGCGCGGGCTTGCGCTTCGGACAGTTTATAATTGCCCTCTTCCGATACCAAACGCCCGGGCTCGTCAATGAGTTCGATCAACGGCTTCACGTCCAGAGCAGGCCAGTCGCGCGCCATCAATTCTGCACGTGCAACCTGCGGATTGGGGGCGGAGCGGATCAGCTTGATCACTTCGTCGATGTTGGCAACCGCAATGGCCAAGCCCACCAACAGGTGTGCCTTGTCGCGGGCTTTGCCCAACAAGAAAATCGTGCGACGGCGAATAACCTCTTCGCGAAATTCAACAAAGGCCTGAAGGATTTCCTTCAAGTTCATTTGCTGCGGACGGCCTTTGTTCAAGGCCAGCATATTGACGCCAAAGCTGGTTTGCAGCGGCGTGAACTTAAACAGCTGGTTCAAGACCACTTCGGCCATGGCGTCGCGTTTGATTTCGACCACCACGCGCACACCGTGACGATCGGATTCGTCACGAATGTCGGAAATGCCTTCGATCTTCTTGTCGCGCACACATTCGGCCATGATCTCGACCATGCGGGCTTTGTTGACCTGATAGGGCACTTCGGTGATGACGATGGCTTCGCGGTTTTTGGGGCGTTCTTCGATTTCCGTGCGCCCACGCATGACGATGGAACCACGCCCGGTGTGAAAGGCCTTGTGAATGCCTTGTTTGCCCATGATCAGACCGCCGGTGGGGAAGTCTGGCGCTTTGACGTATTCCATCAAGCCGTCAATGGTAATGGCCGGATCATCGATCACAGCCATGCAGCCGTCCAACACTTCGCCCAGGTTATGGGGTGGGATATTGGTCGCCATACCCACCGCAATACCGCCCGCGCCGTTCACCAACAGGTTGGGAAAACGTGCCGGAAGAACGGTCGGTTCGCGTTGGCTGTCGTCGTAGTTGGGTTGAAAATCGACGGTGTCTTTGTCAATGTCGTCGATCAAGGCATGGGCGGATTTCGCCATACGCGCTTCGGTGTAACGCATGGCCGCCGCGCGGTCACCGTCCATAGAGCCGAAGTTACCCTGGCCGTCCACCAAAGGCAGGCGGAGCGAGAAATCCTGCGCCATCCGCACCATAGCGTCATAAATGGCGCTGTCACCGTGCGGGTGATACTTACCCATGACGTCACCGACGATACGTGCCGATTTTTTGTAAGGCTTGTTGGCGTCGTAACCGCCTTCGTTCATGGCGTGCACGATGCGCCTGTGAACCGGTTTCAGGCCGTCGCGCACATCGGGCAAAGCACGGCTCACGATCACACTCATAGCGTAATCGAGATACGAGCTTTTCATTTCGTCTTCGATGGCGACGGACGAGAATCCCTCTTCAGGCGAAGCGGGCGGTGTAGTTGATTCGGACGTCAAAGGAATTTCCCTGTCAAATCAGTGACTTATGATACATTTAAAGCGGCCCGTCCAGACCGCCTTTTGAGGGATAAATCTAGCATTTCGGGGGGGCTAAAACAAGCTTATGTGACGTTTTTGCAACTGGGGAAAATGTACGCTTTTCAAGCGCTTCGTCCATCTGGAAATTGCGCGTTGCAAAGCTCACACAGAAGGCGAAGCGCTCATGGAGGAGTTGGAATACCAGTGTTGCTGCCCCCCCCCTCGATTAATCACGATTAACCGCCTTTGCTTGCCCAACTTGGCGCAAATCTAAAACAGCTCTTTGGCTCGGTCATAGAGTGGCTGAGGCAGCATACCGTAGGAAAATGAGCCCGTCTTACTTTTGGGCGCAAGATCGAATCCCGGCCATAAAAAGATGTTCGCTTCGTTGCATACAATCTAACATGGCTCGTGATCAAGCCCAGCCAAACCAGCCTCTTCGGCTGAAACCTCTAAGGCAACCGAGGGGTCACTTGGGGGAGAATGCGTGATGGGCAAAACGACGACTTTGGGCGTGGCTGGAGAATTGCCCGCAGTCTTAACAACAACGGCTGTCGGACGATGCTTACGTCCCTCTTCCTGCCCCGCCATGGCTTCGTCACGCCAAAGTTAACTATGGTGTATGACCTCGCCGTTTTTCGGCGGCTGCGATAAATCCATTATTTACCGTATTCGGCCACTTCGATTTCGGCTGCAAGCTCGTCTGATACTTCATGGGCGAAGACGGGTTGTGGACGCAAGGCTTCTTCCATGGCTTTAAACCGGTCTGCACGGACCAAAACATAGGCTTCACGATTGTGCTTTGTAACGGTCACAGGCGAAACCATCGCCTTGTCTAAAAAACAAGCCAATATTGCGTTGAAACTCGGTTGATGAAACGGTCGTCATCAGAGAACCCCTTAAAAGAAATCCATAATATATGAGTTGTACGTATTATACAGAAAACTCAAGTCCAGCCCCATTTTGTCAACAAAAACGCAAGCCAAATGGCTTGCGTTTCATGAGATTGAAAGAGACGGCTATGCTCTTCTAGAACGGAATTTCGTCGTCTAGGTCGCCGCCCGGGGCCGGACCAGAGCCACCGCCCGATCCGCCGCCAAAGCTGTCGCCGCCGCCGCTGGAGCCGCCCTCGAAGCCGCCGCCGCCACCGGAACCACCGCCAAAGCCGCCGCCGCCAGAACCGCCGTCCCGGCCGTCCAGCATGGTCAGCGTGGAGTTGAAGCCTTGCAGCACCACTTCGGTGGTGTACTTATCCTGGCCGCTTTGGTCTTGCCACTTGCGGGTTTGCAAAGCGCCTTCGATGTAAACCTTGGAGCCTTTGCGCAGGTATTGCTCAGCAATGTTGGCGAGGCCTTCGGAGAAAATCACCACGCGGTGCCATTCGGTGCGCTCGCGGCGCTCGCCCGTGTTGCGGTCCTTCCAGGTGTCCGACGTCGCGATGGACATGTTGACGATTTTTTTGTTGTCCTGGGTATGGCGCACTTCGGGATCGCGTCCCAGATTGCCGACCAAAATCACCTTGTTCACACTGCCTGCCATGGTCTCCCCACGAGTTGTCTAATTGTCGAATCAGTTGGCGTAAGCCTACACGCAAAGCGGAGCCTATCGCTAGCACTTTCACTGTGGGTAAGTGCCCCTAACAGGGGCCGTCCGTATCTTCCAGGACGCAGACGATGCGGTTCAAAAGCGACTGGGGCGATATGGGTTTGCCCAAAAAGCCGTTCACGCCCGCATCACGGGCTTCGATTTGCAGACTGGTTTCGGTGTAGCCCGTCACCATGACGATGGGAACGTTCGCATATTGGCAATCGAGCTGGCGGATTTGACGCACACACTCAACGCCGTCCATGCCGTCCATCTTCCAGTCCAAAATCACCAAATCGATGGGTGTTGCAGGCTCGCCGCTTAGATATTCCAAGGCTTCTAGGCCGTCTTGTGCCTCTTCCAGCCGGGTCACGCCGAGGGCTTTCAAAATAGACGTGATCAACGTGCGAAAATGCACGTTGTCCTCAACAATCAAAATGTTGAGCGTCGTAACGTCTACCGAAGACATGAAAGCCCCTCTAAAGCCTTTTCCCCCACACGACTTTCGCCGTGTTTCACTGAGTATGCAGCATATCGATTTTAATTTAGGGCTTAAAGGCTTTATTTTAAAGCAAGCCCAGCGCTTCTAAGTCGCGGGCCAGATCTTGGGGCAACTCTGCATTGTCGGCCCCTTGGGCGTCGGACGGGGCCTTGGCGGGTTCTAAGTAACGCCACCCCTGAAACGCCCGGTGGGCCCGGCCTTGGGTGGGGACCAGCTGCGGGTCCAACACAATGGCGCAACGGCTCACGCCTTCTTCGTCGGTATAGCCTTCAAACCCAACCAATTCCTGGCGCACACGCACAACCCCTTTGATCACCCAATAGATCGAGCCCCCGTCCAAAAGCTTGGATTGGCGGCGCGGCGTCATACGGGTGTAGTGGCGCGGATTGGGCGACAAACCCTGAGCCTTCGACTGGGCGATTCGGTTTTGCTGCAGTTCGGCCAAGTGGTCGACGTCTTCGACACCAACGGCCAGTTTGATCATGTGGATGGTCACGAAAGGCTCTCAATCACCAAGGAATCTCGGCACCATCATAATTGAAAAAGCGCCCGTTGTGCCCAGCTGTCGCACCGTCAATCACACCACGCATGCCGCGCACGCTTTCGGGGGCATCGATCAAGCCGTTGGGCCCGCCCATATCGGTGCGCACCCAGCCTGGGTGTAGGATGACACTGGTGATGCCTTGATCCGCAAAATCGTGAGCCGCGGATTTCATCACCGCGTTCACCCCGGCCTTTGACGAGCGATAGATGTAGCTGCCGCCGGACGAGTTGTCCGCCATGGAGCCCATTTTGGAACTGAGCGTCGCAATCCGTTTGAGCCCGCTTTGTGCCACATGGGGCGCAAAGCACTGCACCACGCGCATCGGGGCCAAAACATTGGTGCGCAGAACCGCTTCCCAAGCGTCATAATCCAGCGCGTCCAGACTGTAACCCTTGGGCCCATAAACGCCTGCGTTGGAAATCAAAACGTCAATGGCCGTGCCCGACAAATCGGCCGCGAGCTGTTCCACTGCGTCAAAATCGTTCACATCAAGCTTATAAACCGTCACGCCATCAATGGCGTTGAGTTCCGCCGCCAGCTCCGGCTGACGACAGGTGGCGAGGACGCTCCAGCCGTCCTCTGCGTATTGGCGGACGAACTCCAGGCCCAAACCGCGGTTGGCTCCGGTTATGAGAACGTTGGGCATATTCCCCTCCCCTTACAGCAAGAACATCGCACCAAGGCCCAAAAAGACCAAGAAGCCGACGACGTCTGTCACGGTGGTCAAAAAGACACTAGACGCCACCGCCGGATCGATCCCGTGGCGATCCAGCGCGATGGGAATGATCGCCCCAAACAGGCCTGCGACAATCATGTTCACGATCATAGCGAGCCCGATGACAAGACCGATTTCGGGCGAGGAGAACCAGCCCCAGGCCACAGCGCCCATCAACACGGCAAAAACCACCCCGTTGATGACACCGACCAATATCTCTTTGCCGATTTGGCGCATGGCGTTGGTGGGGGTCAGTTCTTTGGTCGCCAGTGCACGCACGGCAACGGTCAAAGTCTGCGTGCCCGCATTGCCGCCCATGCTGGCCACGATGGGCATCAGAACCGCCAGCGCCACCACCTGTTCGATGGTGCCTTGGAAAAAGCCGATCACGACAGACGCCATGATGGCGGTGAGCAAGTTCACGAACAGCCATGAAAAGCGCTGTTTGGTGGTGTCCAGTGTAGCGGAATACAAATCGTCTTCACGCACACCACCCAAGGCCAAGATATCTTCTTCGGCTTCTTCGTCGATGATGTCGACCACGTCGTCAATGGTGATGATGCCGACCAAGCGGCCTTCGTCCCCCACCACAGGTGCGGACACCAAGTCGCGTTGACGGAACAGGAAGGCGACTTCTTCTTGGTCCATGTCGACCGGAATCAGCTTCATCTTTTCGTGCATAATCTCGCCCACTTTGACCGGGCGCTTGCTTTGCAAAAGGGTCGAAAGCGGAACGCTGCCGACGGGTCTGTGACGCGGATCGACGATGATGATGTCGTAAAAGACGTTGGGCGTTTCCCATTCTTCCTGATCCGCAATCTCGCGCAGGAAATCGATGGTTTCACCCACCGACCAAAATTGCGGCACGGTCATGACTTCGCGCTGCATCAAACGCCCAGCGGTTTCGTCTTCGAACGACAGGCCTTCTTCGATCAAGGTGCGATCTGCGGGCGAGATGGCGTCGAGCACATGTTCTTGCTCGTGATCTTCCAGCTCATCGATAATCTCGACCGCGTCATCGGTATCGAGTTCCGAAACCATTTCGGCCACAGCGTCCAAGCCGACGATGTCCACCACTTCGTCGCGAACGGTTTCGTCCAGCTCGGTAAACACATCGGGGTCGAGAACATCGTGCGTGGCATCCAACAGCTGGCGGCGCTGTTCGGGGTGCAAGCGTTCGATCAAGTCGGCGGCGTCGGCAAAGTGCAGCGTGGCGACGCGTGTGCGCAAACTCATCTCATCGCCAGCTTCCAACGCTTCGATGATGCCCCCCACGGCGTCTTCGTGCAGACCGTCGTAGGTCTCGCTGGGCTCAATGTCTTTGGGCAGAGTTAAGGGCTGGCCGCTGGCATCCACAAGCGGGATATCCACGGGCTCTTTTTCGTTTTTATCGTTTGGTATCAGATCGCTCATCACGACCTCCGCCCCTAAGGATTCCGGCTCGCCCCCAACCTAAACAATTCCCCGTCGGCCCGCAACTGACAGCTCTGAGATTAAGCACCATCGCCGCTGGAGATCACAAGAAAGGAGAACAGCACATATAACGCCAGCATCGCCATGGCGATACGCTCAGCCAGCTTCTCCGCCTTTTTGGCCCCCAATTTGGGCTCAGCAATTTTGCGCACCCCCTCCAACATCACAAGGATTCCGACGACAGGGCCAATGATCCACAGCCACTTTTCAAGGCCAGTTGATTGGTCGATAGATTCAAATAGGGTCATGGAAAGTCTCGGGTGATGGTTTGAAGGGGTTTGCAGATCATGTATTTGGCGAGCTTAGGGCCAAGCCCCTAAAACTCAAACAAAAAACCCCACCCGGCTGTCCGGATGGGGGTTTTATTGGTGCGGTCGAGAAGACTCGAACTTCCACGGGATTTAACTCCCACAGCGACCTCAACGCTGCGCGTCTACCAGTTCCGCCACGACCGCATATATCTGGTAGAACAACGCCCTGAAACAGAACGTTGCCTGCGGGGGGTATAGCGAATACTGTCAGCCCTTTCAAGCAAAGACGCACAAAACTGCAAAATTGATCGAAAAATGTCTCAAAACAACGACTTACCCTCGGTGCTCTGGCGCGTAACGGACGACTTACAAGACTATGAGACCGCCCACGACTTCATGGAAAGCCGTGTACAAGGCATTCGTGACGGGTCTGAGGGTGAAATCGTGTGGCTTTTGCAGCACCCGCCGCTCTATACAGCCGGCACCAGCGCGGACGCGGGCGATCTTTTGGACAGCGAGCGTTTCCCCGTGTTCGAAACCGGGCGCGGCGGTCAATACACCTATCACGGCCCGGGCCAACGCGTGGGTTACTTCATGCTGGATTTGAAAAACCACGGTTCCGACGTGCGTGCCTATGTCAACAAGCTGGAAGAAGTCATGATCCGCACCATCGCCGCATTTGGCGTTACGGGTGAACGGCGCGAAGGCCGTGTCGGCATCTGGGTCGAGCGCAGCAATGGGCGCGAAGACAAAATCGGCGCCATCGGCGTGCGGGTGCGCAAGTGGGTGAGCTTTCACGGGCTTGCGCTCAATGTCGAGCCGGATTTAAGCCACTTCGGCGGCATCGTGCCCTGCGGCATTTCAGAACACGGCGTGACGTCGCTTAGGGACCTCGGCGTCAAAGCCACCATGGACGAGGTTGACGACGTGCTGCGCCTGACCTTTGAAACCGTGTTCGGACGGCAAACTGTGGTCGAGTAAACGCAGCCGAGCATAGACGCCTTCGTTATTTTTGCCTATCATACAAGCGGTTATAGGCTTTTCAGCCTGAATTCAAAAACCATGGGGATGGAAGAGGGCACTTTGATCGGGTTTTTGCGCCGTTTCGCGTTGGCTATTTGTATCGCGACCCTCGCCAGTGGCGTCTGGGGCCATGCGCACGCCGACACGCCTGTCATGCCCTTGGCCCTGCCGACAGGCCAAGTTGTCTTAAGCATTCAGGGCAAAATTCAAAATCCGAACCAACCGCCCGCCGCCAACTTCGATATGGAGATGCTCAAACGGCTCACATCGACAACCCTTTCCACCCACACACCGTGGACCAACGGCTTGGTGCACTTCAAAGGCGTCACCGTTCGCGAACTGCTTCGCGTGGTCGCGGTGCATGGAACCCACGGAGAATTTTCCGCACTCAACGACTATACGGTCAAAATACCGTTGTCGGACTTTGACACGTATGACGCCATTGTCGCCTATGAAATGAACGACGCGCCCATGAGCCGACGCGAAAAAGGGCCCTTGTGGTTGATCTACCCCATGGACGCCCATGACATGTTACGCACGCCGCGCTATCGCGATCGTATGGTCTGGCAACTACGCACGATAACGGTTCAATAAGCCTGGGGGAGACGTATGAGCCGGAAGCTGATGATAAACATGGTTTTGGCGCTGATGGTTTTCGGCGCCATCACCGTGTTTTCGTTTGTTGGCTTCAACAGCCTGGATCGTCAACACGACCAAGAAGTCAACCGCGCGCAAGCTGACATCTGGGTCTTGGGCCAACTCACCTTGGAACTGGAACGTACGCTGCACACCTTGCACATGTATGCCCAGAACCAAGACGTTAGCCATGACGAGGTCGTACTGCGTTACGATATTTTGTGGAGCCGCATCCCCCCAATTTTGCAATCAGCGGATACGCTACATCTGCGGGAGTTTGAAAACCTCGAAGCGCTGATGCTGTCCTTGGAACACCTTCTTGAACAAATCGATCCCATCATCGAGAACTTAAAGCCCAACGACCATGCCCAGATCATGGAAATCCACGACACGCTGGTGCCGTTTTCGTCCAAGCTGAACCGGGTCGCGTCCTTAGTGGTGTCGAACACCAACGCCCCCGACGATGCCTATTTTACCATGGTCGAAAACCGGACGGCGACCTTGCGCATTTCCATGATTGTCATTGTCATCGGCGCTTTTTTAATCGTCACTCTTTTGGTCATGGAAGGTCAACAAGTGACCCGCCTGTTGAACCACGCGCGAAAATCCGAACAGTTGGCCGAAGACGCCAACCAAGCAAAATCATCGTTCCTCGCCAATATGAGCCACGAGTTGCGCACCCCGCTCACGGGCATCATCGGCTTTTCAGGCATGATGGAACAAGAAACCATGGGGCCGCTTCCGCCGAAGTACAAAGAGTACGCAAGCGATATCGAACGAAGCGGTAAACACTTGTTGGAGTTGATCAACGACATCTTGGATCTGTCCAAGGCCGAAGCCAATAAGATCGAGCTGGACGCCGACATCTACCCCATCGCCGATATCCTCAAGCAGTCCGAACGCCTTATCGCGGGCATGTTGGAAACCTACACGGTGCATGTGGTCTGTGACTTTGACGACAGCCTACCTGAGCTCCGCATTGATCGAAGACGGATTGTCCAATGCGTGGTGAACCTTCTGTCCAACGCCATCAAGTTTTCACCGGACGGCAGCACGGTGCGCCTCAGCGCTGCTGGGACGGCCAGTGGGGGGGTAACCATTACCGTTGAAGACAACGGTAATGGCATGAGCGCCGAAGACATATCCATCGCCATGCAGCCCTTCGGTCAAGTCCGCCACGGCCCCGAGGTCCAACACGAACCGGGAACCGGCTTGGGACTGCCTTTGGTGAAGTTGATGATGGAGCTTCACGACGGCGATTTTGAACTGTCATCCCAAATCGACAAAGGCACCACAGCAAAACTGATCTTCCCGGCTAGCCACGTGATCAAACGCTATAACCAATCGGGGGGAGATGACAACGGACGGTCGTTCATCTTCACCGGAAGCTGAGGCTCTACCCGTGCCAGAACCTTTTAAAAATCTATTCAACGTTCAGCTGATTGAAGGTTTGGGCGGTCATTTAAAACGCGTCCACCCACCGTTCGACGTCAAAGGATTCATCGCATACTGCACCAACGGCTTAGACGCGCTGGAGCTCAAAGAACGTTCTGCCCACATCACGGATGGGTTGGAGCAGTTCCTACCTCAAGCATTTGAAGCCGCTGTTACGGTTATGATCGACAGCCTCGACCCGCAAACGGATGCTCCCCTGGACGCAACGGATAGCACCTCTACGCCCGATGGTGTGCGCGGTTGGGCCATCATGTCCATGGCGGACTATGTCGCACGCCACGGACAAGAGAACGTCTCTTTGTCCTTAAACGCCTTAAAAGACATGACCTCCCGCTTTTCGTCCGAATTCGCCATCCGTCCGTTTTTGTTGAGCCACCCAACCGAAACGCTCAAAGCCATGGCAAAATGGCAGAAAGACCCTAACGAACATGTTCGCCGTCTGGTCAGCGAAGGGTCTCGCACCCGCCTGCCCTGGGGCATACAGCTCAAACCTTTCATCGCAGACCCTGCCCCGGTTTTAAAATTGCTGGAGGGTCTGAAAGACGACCCATCGGAATACGTCCGCCGTTCGGTGGCGAACAACTTAAACGACATTTCCAAAGACAACCCCGACGTTGCCGCCCGCACGGCTCAAGCTTGGATAAAAGGTGCTGATGAAAACCGAAAACGCCTGATCCGTCACGCGTTGCGCACGTTGATCAAGGCCGGACATCCGGCTGCCCTGAAAGCTTTGGGCTATGGCAAACCGAAGGTGCGTGTCGAAACCTTTTCCATCTCCACACCCCGTGTGCAATTGGGTGAGGCGGTAGACTTTGAGTTCACCCTCGCCTCCTCCACAAAAAACGCCCAACCGCTGATCATCGACTACGCCATCCACCACATGCGTGCCAACGGCAAAACCAGCCCGAAGGTGTTTAAGTGGAAGACTGTGGAATTGAAAGGCGGCGAAAGCCTCACCATCTCCAAACGTCACAACATCAAGCCTGTCACCACGCGCAAATATTATTCGGGGACACATAAAGTGGAGGTTTTGGTGAATGGGGTATCTTTGGGGGTTGCGAAGTTTGAACTCGACGCTGACTAACACGTTTCGCGCAGCTCAAAATCGTCCTCATTTGGCACATCCGCATCCGACAGCTCCACGCCCGTCACGTTTGCCAAGGGCGGGCCTTTTTGGCATGCCATCGCCATGTCTTTGATTTGCTGAGACGTGCCGCAGAATACGGCTTCGACTGTGCCATCGCGGCGATTGCGCACCCAGCCTTTGAGACCCAGCTTGCGCGCCGTCTTTTGCGTCCAGGCGCGATACCACACACCCTGCACCCGGCCAGAGATAATGGCGTGCTGCGCCACAAGATCGCTCATACTCACATCCCCGCCGGGGTTAAGTGGTGAAAGCCCTGCCACATGGGCTCATCGCCCTTCATGGGCACCTCTTCGACTAACAACATGTCCACCGGACGTGGGCCGTCTTGCAGGTACTCCAGCATCTGGCGCACATCGCCTTCTTCTCCGGCGAGCAAGATATCCATATCGTGGTTTTCGTTGGACCGCGCCCAACCATCCAAGTGCAACGTGGTGGCTTCTTCCACCAGCCAGCGCACAAAAACGTCGGAATGCACCAATCCACGTGCATGCAGACGGACAACTTTATCGTGGTGTTGGAATTGACGTTTAGGGCCTTGGTGATGACGGACACGTTCGCGTTTGGCGCGCCGGGGACGTTTTTCCTCCGGTCGTTCAAACGGGATGACGTTATCTTCTTCGTGCTCGTCGGCCATAAATCCCCTGAGGTCGGTGTGGATACCCGACTCCCATTGTAAGGGATTCGCCCCCTCTTCCCCACATTTTTTCAAAACGGCACAAAAAAGCCCCGCAATTCCGAAGAACCCGGGGCTTTTATGATCTAGGAGCTCACTTATTCAAACGACAAGATCACCTGGTCCACAGCCAAGCTGTCGCCCGGCTTGGCAGATACGTCTTTGACCGTGCCGTCTTGCGTCGCGCGCATGACGTTTTCCATCTTCATGGCTTCGATCACGGCTAGCTCTTCGCCCGCTTTGACCTCTTGGCCGACTTCGACGGAGACCGACAGCAACAAGCCCGGCATCGGCGACATCAGCAGTTTGGAGGTATCGGGCGGCAGTTTGATCGGCATGTGCTTGTAAAGCTCTGCACCCGTAGCAGACATCACCCGTACATCGGCTTGAGAGCCAGCGTGCAGCAAGCGATAGCCCACCGCCAAGCGATCACATTGAATAATCACGTCGACGCCGTTCACGGTGCCCGTAAACACGGCATCGGCCAATTGCCAATCAGAGCGCACTTCGATGGTCTGCTTGGTGTAACCGCGCGCCGAGATGTTGATATCCCAACCGCCGTCCACAGCCTCGACACTCACTGGAATGTGCTTTTTATCGACCAAAGCGATCCAGTCTTTGGACACTTGACGTTCGTGCCCGCCTTGCTGACCGCTGATGGACGCGGCACGGGCTTGATAGCCACAGTGCATAGCTGTCGCGACCGCAACGAAGATGGCCGGGTTGTCGTGCACCACGTCGGATGCATGGAAGCCGTCGGGGTATTCTTCGGCGATGAAGCCCGTAGACAGGTTGCCTTTGACGAAACGGTCGTGGTTCATCAACGCGGACAAGAACGCAATGTTGTGCTGAACGCCGCGGATGTAATAGCCGTCCAACGCTTGGCGCATGTTCATAATCGCCGTGTCACGATCCGCACCGTAGGTCACCAGCTTGGCGATCATGGGATCGTAGTGCATGGAAATCTCGCCGCCTTCATAGACGCCGGTGTCCACACGCACATCGTCACCTTCAGGGGCTTTGTAGCGGCTCAAACGGCCGATGGAAGGCAAGAAGTTGCGGAACGGGTCTTCGGCGTAAACGCGCGATTCAATGGACCAGCCTTCCAGCTTCACGTCGTCTTGGCTGATCGGCAGTTTTTCGCCTGCCGCCACACGGATCATCATCTCAACCAAATCGAGGCCCGTGATGTATTCCGTCACCGGGTGTTCCACCTGCAGACGCGTGTTCATTTCCAAGAAGTAGAAGTTCTTTTCTTGGTCAACAATGAACTCGACCGTACCGGCGGACACGTATTTCACAGCCTTGGCAAGTGCGACGGATTCTTCACCCATGGCTTTGCGGGTTTCAGGGTCGATGAACGGCGACGGTGCTTCTTCAATCACCTTTTGGTGGCGACGCTGAATGGAGCATTCTCGTTCATTCAAGTACACCACGTTGCCGTGTTGGTCGGCCATCACCTGGATTTCGATGTGACGCGGGTTGACGATGAATTTTTCAATAAACACACGGTCATCACCAAAGGACGATTTAGCTTCGCGCACAGCGGACACAAATGCTTCTTTCAAATCGGCATCGTTCTCGCAAACGCGCATGCCTTTGCCGCCACCACCGGCAGAAGCTTTCAGCATCACCGGATAGCCAACGTCGCCAGCGACCTTTTTGGCTTCTTTGAAGTCTTGCAGCGCTTTGGTGTAGCCCGGAACGGTGGACACACCGGCTTTTTCAGCCAGCTTTTTGGATTCGATCTTATCGCCCATGGCTTTGATGGCCAGTTCGTTCGGACCGATGAACGCAACGCCTTCGCGTTTCAGCTTGCGGCAAAACTCAGAATTTTCTGACAAGAAGCCATAGCCCGGGTGAACCGCTTCGGCTTTGGACTTCTTGATCACCTCCATGATTTTGTCGACACGCAGGTAGCTTTCCGAAGACGCTGCCGGGCCGATGCAATATGCTTCGTCGGCTTGTAAGACGTGCAAAGCATCGCGGTCGGCTTCGGAATACACCGCGACCGTTTTGATGCCCATGGCCTTCGCCGTTTTGATCACGCGGCATGCGATCTCGCCACGGTTGGCGATGAGGATTTTCTTGAACATTTTGGCACGCTTGGGCGCAGCTTTTTTCTTCGCTGCGGCCTTCTTAGCGGGCTTTTTAACTGCCTTTGTTGCAGACTTTTTGGCAGACATTGTGAGATCCCTTCTCAACTTTGCGTCCGACGCCCCCGCGCCGGACGACGTCATCAATCTTGATCGTTAAACAACGACATTACAGTCTTGGCTCTGGGAACGATGTAAAAACCGCCGACGATCAGCACCAGCAAGAACCAAGGAACCGCAGGGGTGTAAGTGATGTTGGCATAAATCGCCAAATACACTGCGGCGAAGTACGCCACCACCAAACCGCCGAAACGGCCCAGTTCCTTTGAGTTCTCTTTGCGCTGTTGATCGTCCAAGGTCATTCATTGAACTCCCATCACACCAAAATCGCTTACAACGGAATGTTGCCGTGTTTCTTCCACGGATTTTCGACATTTTTGTCTTTCAACATTCTGAGCGAACGCGAAATGCGCACACGCGTGTTGTGTGGCATGATCACGTCGTCGATAAAGCCCCGGCGACCCGCAACGAACGGGTTGGCGAAAGCTTTGCGATACTCTTCGGTGCGTGCCTCGATCTTGGCGGTGTCTTTCAAGTCGGCGCGGAAGATGATTTCCACAGCGCCCTTGGGACCCATCACAGCGATCTCAGCCGTCGGCCATGCGAAGTTCACGTCACCGCGCAAGTGCTTGGAGCTCATCACGTCATAGGCACCACCGTAAGCTTTACGCGTGATCACGGTGACCTTCGGCACGGTGGCTTCGGTATAAGCATACAGAAGCTTCGCGCCGTGGGTGATAATGCCGCCATGCTCTTGGGACGTGCCCGGCATGAAGCCCGGAACGTCGACGAACGTGACGATGGGAATGTTGAAGGAATCACAGAAGCGAACAAAGCGTGCTGCCTTGAGCGAGCTGTTGATGTCCAAACAACCCGCCAAAACCATAGGCTGGTTGGCAACAACGCCGACCGTGGAGCCTTCGATGCGAGCAAAGCCGATGATGATGTTTTCGGCGTATTTCGGCATCAGTTCGAAGAAATCACCTTCGTCGACGACTTTTTCGATCAGCTCTTTCATATCGTAAGGCTTGTTGGGATTGTCGGGGATGATGGTATCCAACGACATTTCCACGCGGTTCGGGCTGTCCGGGGTCGGACGCACCGGCGGCTTTTCTTTGTTGTTGGCCGGCAAGAAGTCGACAAAGCGGCGCAAGTACAACAATGCCTCTGCGTCGTTTTCAAAGGCGTTGTGCGCCACACCGGATTTCGCCGTGTGTGCGGATGCACCGCCCAGTTCTTCTTGGGTGACTTCTTCGTGGGTCACGGTTTTGACCACATCGGGGCCGGTCACGAACATGTAGGACGTGTCTTCGACCATAAAGATGAAGTCGGTCATGGCCGGAGAGTACACCGCGCCACCGGCGCAGGGCCCCATGATCACAGAAATCTGCGGGATCACGCCGGACGCCAGCACGTTGCGTGTAAAGACGTCTGCGTAGCCAGCCAGAGAATCAATGCCCTCCTGGATACGTGCGCCGCCGGAATCGTTCAAGCCGATGACCGGCGCGCCAACTTTCATGGCTTGGTCCATGATCTTGACGATCTTGTCCGCGTGCGTTTGGCTGAGCGATCCGCCGAAGACTGTAAAGTCTTGGCTAAAGACAAAGATCAAGCGGCCATTGATGGTGCCATAGCCCGTCACAACGCCGTCACCCGGAATAGAGTTTTTCTCCATACCGAAATCGGTGCATTTGTGCTCCACGAACATGTCCCATTCTTCGAAAGAACCGGGGTCGAGCAAAAGCTCAAGCCGTTCGCGGGCTGTCAACTTGCCCTTGGAATGCTGGTTGTCAATGCGTCGTTGCCCGCCACCGAGGCGCGCTTGCTCGCGTCGCTTTTCGAGTTCTTCAATAATATCGTGCACTGGTTTTCCCCAACGTCTCTTGAGAGAGAATTGTTATCGTTTCCATTTATTTTTCTTATTAAGCGCTTTTTTGCACCTGCGAAGCAAGAACGCAAGGCAAAAAATAACGTCTGACTTTTATCCTTCTCAACAAATTGATATAACCCCCTCATGAATCAAGGTTTGAAGTTTATATTAGAGATTGGTCCATTACTCGTGTTTTTCTTCATGAACGCGAGATATGGCATTTTTACCGCGACCGGGGCCTTCATGGTCGCGATCACCGTTTCGCTTGCGTACTCCTATATTCGCCTAAAACGCATCCCCACGTTGCCACTGGTCACGGGCATCGTGGTGCTGATCTTTGGGGGGCTAACACTGTACCTTGAGGACGAAACGTTCATCAAGCTCAAGCCGACCATCGTCAACACCCTATTCGCAACCGTATTGTTCGCAGGTTTGTTTTTCAAGAAAAGCTATCTCAAATCCGTTCTGGACGGCGCGATGCACTTGGATGACGAAGGATGGCGCAAACTGACCTGGCGTTGGGCGTTTTTCTTCATTGTGTTGGCGATCTTGAACGAAGCCGTGTGGCGCACCCAGACCACAGATTTCTGGGTGAACTTCAAAGTCTTCGCCATCATGCCCATCACCATCGTCTTCAGCCTCACACAGCTGCCTCTGATCTTCAAACATCAGATTGAAGACGAAGACCCGGCAGAACAGGCTTAAACGCCTAAAAAGTGTGCAACTGCATCGCCAGCCCCCGCCCTTAGCCCCTTTTTTGGGCTCAAGGGGCGGAAATGCTCTTGATTTTCCTGGCACATCGCTTGCAACCTAATCTCCGCGCCACAAATGAGGAGACCGCGTTGCATGAGCGAAAGCCCAACGCCGACGGAAAACACCCCACCCGCCTTCTTTGACGAAATGGTCCAATTGGGCGGCGAGCCGCGCAAAGGCATGGAACAGCTTGCCAGCTGGATGGTTGAAGCCCCGCGTGACATGCTCAAGATCCGCCAGACAGAAGCTGAAAACTTGTTTCGGCGCATCGGCATCACCTTTGCAGTTTATGGCGAAGGTGGCGATCCGGAACGCTTAATCCCGTTCGACATCGTGCCGCGCATCTTGCTGGCGTCGGAATGGGCCTTCATGTCGCGTGGTCTGGAACAGCGGGTCAAGGCGCTGAACATGTTCCTGCACGACGTATACCACGACCGAAATATCATCCGCGCGGGCGTCATACCCGAGAATCTGGTGCTGCAAAACAAAGCGTATCTTCCGGAAATGCGGGGCGTCACGGTGCCCGGTGGGGTTTACACCCACATCGCAGGCATTGATTTGGTCCGCACCGGTGCGGAAGAATTTTATGTGTTGGAAGACAACACCCGCACACCGTCTGGTGTGTCGTACATGCTGCAAAACCGCGAAGTGATGATGCGGCTGTTCCCCGAAATGTTCAACAGTCACCAAGTCGCCCCGGTGGAACGCTACCCCGAAGATTTGTTGGCAAGTCTCAAAACCGTGGCGCCGCCGACGTGTGAAGGTGACCCCACGGTCGTGGTGCTGTCCCCGGGTCTTTACAATTCCGCGTACTATGAGCACACCTTTTTGGCCGACAAAATGGGGATTGAGCTGGTGGAAGGCCAAGACTTGTTCGTCAAGGACAATACAGTCTTCATGCGCACCACCCAAGGCCCCGAACGCGTCGATGTGATCTACAAACGCTTGGATGACGACTTTATCGACCCGTTGGCGTTTCGCGCCGACAGCTCTTTGGGCGTGCCGGGTCTGATGAACGTTTATCGCTCTGGCGGTGTGACCATCACCAACGCTGTTGGGGGCGGCATTGCCGACGACAAAGCGATCTACATGTACGTGCCGGACATGATCAAATTCTATCTGGACGAAGAGCCCATTTTGAAAAACGTGCCCACGTATTGGTGTGCGCGTGATGACGATTACAAATACGTCTTAGACCATCTGGAAGAATTGGTGGTCAAAGAAGTCGCCGGGTCGGGCGGCTACGGCATGTTGGTGGGCCCTGCGTCCACCAAAGAAGAGCGTGAAGCCTACGCCTTGCGCATCAAGGCTGATCCTGCCGAATTCATTGCCCAGCCGACCCTGTCGCTGTCCACCTGCCCCACGTTTGTGGCGGACGGTTATGCACCGCGCCACGTGGATTTGCGTCCGTTTGTGCTGGTGGGCGCGGATAAAGTGAGATTGGTCCCCGGCGGTTTGACCCGCGTCGCCATGCGCGCAGGATCGCTGGTGGTGAACTCATCCCAAGGCGGCGGCACCAAAGACACCTGGATCCTTGAAGACTCTCTGAATCTAGGGGGTGCCAATGCTTAGTCGCACAGCCGCAAGCCTCTATTGGGTGGGGCGCTATATGGAACGCGCCGAAAACTTGGCCCGCATTTTGGAAGTTGGTTATCGCATGAGCCAGATGCCCGACTTAGAAGCGGGTGGCACACGCAACGAATGGCCGTCCAGCGCTGTCGCAGCGGCGTGTGAAGACGGCTTGATCGAAAAACACGGTGAAGCGAACTTGGACACGGTTCTCAGTTACATCGCGCTTGATCCAGAAAACCCGTCATCCATTCACGCGTGTCTTGAGACCGCGCGCACCAACGCCCGCGCCGTGCGGACAGCCGTGACGTCGGAGATGTGGGAAAGCCTCAACGACACGTGGCTGGAGTTCAACGGCCAATGGCGCAAGTCGCTCAAGAAAGACAATCTGTTGTCGTTTCTGGACTGGGTCAAAACCCGTTCGACGATTTTTCGCGGGGCCATGTCGGGCACCATGTTGCGCGATGAGCCCTATGCGTTCATCAATGTCGGCACATTTATCGAACG
The DNA here is from genome assembly GCF_036689815.1 of Magnetovibrio sp. PR-2. Lineage (NCBI taxonomy): Bacteria > Pseudomonadati > Pseudomonadota > Alphaproteobacteria > Rhodospirillales > Magnetovibrionaceae > Magnetovibrio > Magnetovibrio massiliensis. The sequence continues at coordinate 425,696 of NZ_JBAHUR010000002.1, forward strand.
CACGGAAAATACGGCGCGCATTTTGGACGTGAAGTTTCACGTGTTGTTGCCCCAAGGCGAAAGCATTGGCGGTTCAGTCGATTATTACCAATGGGCGACGGTGCTGCGCTCCGTTTCGGCACTGGGCTCGTACCACTGGGTTTATCGCGATGCCATCAAGCCGTGGCAGGTAGCAGAGCTGTTGATCTTGAAAAAAGAAATGCCGCGTTCGCTGGTGTATACACTCAGTCAGGTCAGTTACTACTTAAACCAGATCGGTGATGGACACGGTCGGCGGTACGACAGCCAGCGCTTGGCTGGCAAGCTGCATTCTGAACTGGATTTCAGCAAGGTTGACGATATTTTCCAAGATGGCCTGCACGAATATTTAGATAAGTTTTTGGTGCGCAACAATAAGCTCGGCGTCGCCATCGCCGAAGACTTCCACTTTTATCTGTGAGGCGGTGAAGCGATGCATATCACGATCAATCACGAAACTGTCTACACCTATGAAGAGCCCGTCAGCTATTCGATCCAAAGCCTGCGTTTAACGCCCCAGCCCTACGACGGGCAAATCGTGCGTTCTTGGTCAATCGAAGCGCCTAAGGCTGGTATGCTGCATGCGTTTAGCGACAGCTTCGGCAACGTTACGCATACACTGGTTATCGACAAACCGCATGAAGAGGTCCGCATTCGGGTCAAGGGTGAGGTGCACACACAAGACACCAAAGGTTTTGTCAAAGGCACCACAGACCCCTTTCCCGCATCGTTCTATTTGCGTGAAACCGATCAGACCAAGCCCGACGGCGCCATCCGCGCCATCGCCCGGGCCGCACAAAGCAATGGCGAAGGCGTGTTGGATATTCTCCACGCGCTGATGGGCACAATCCGCGACGCCATCGACTATCAAACCGGCGAAACACACGCCATGACCACGGCGATTGAGGCGCTGACCAATGGCGCAGGCGTATGCCAGGACCATGCCCATGTGTTCATCGCCGCCGCACGCGCCATCGACATTCCGGCACGCTACGTTTCGGGGTATTTGCTCCATTCCGCCGATGGTGAAGAAAGCGAAGCTTCTCACGCCTGGGCAGAGGCTTTGGTGCCGGACTTGGGCTGGGTCGCTTTTGATGTTGCCAACAGCGTCTGCACGACGGATCATTATGTCCGAGTCGGCGTCGGCCTTGATTATCAAGAAGCCTCGCCGGTGCGCGGTGTTCGCCGTGGGGGTGGCGACGAAAAACTGGACGTCAGCGTTTTGGTTTCACAAACCCCAGGCAGCACAGTCAATTCGACAGGAGGGGCTCAGCAATAGCCCTTCCATCTCCACCTGGGGGGACTGCTCTGTGCATCATGGACGCATTACCAAAAACGACGGAAGACTGAAGATGACCTATTGCGTAGGCCTATATCTCGAAAACGGCTTGGTGATGCTGGCCGACACCCGCACCAACGCGGGCGTGGACAATGTTTCGACCTACTCCAAAACCTACACATGGGAAAAACCGGGTGAGTGCTCCATCGTATTGATGACGGCGGGCAACTTGGCCATCACACAATCGGTTATCAACATCTTGGAAGAAGGCCTGCCTGTCGAAGACAGCGACGAGCCGCAAACCATGCAGAACGTGCCCACCATGTTCCAAGCCGCCCGTTTGGTTGGGCGCGCTGTGCGACAAGTCTACGAAGACGACGCAGAAGCCCTAAAAGCCCAAGACACGCCGTTCTCCGCCTCGTTTCTATTAGGGGGACAGCTCAAAGGGCGCACCCAGAGATTGTTCGAAGTGTATTCAGCCGGCAACTTCATCAATGCCACGCCCGACACGCCATTTTTGCAAATTGGCGAGCATAAATACGGCAAGCCGATTTTGGACCGCGCGCTCAGCTACGACGACACCACGCTGATGGACGGCGTGAAGCTGGCTTTGTTGTCGATGGATTCCACGGTGCGATCAAACCTGTCAGTGGGCTTTCCGCTGGACTTGGTGATCATGAAAAAAGACACCCAGGCCGTCAGCCTGCAAACCCGCATTGACGAGCACGACCCCTACTTCCAGCAACTGTCTCAAGACTGGTCGGACGCACTGCGCAATGCGTATCTAACGCTGCCGTCGCCCGATTGGGCTTAAGTGCTCAGCAATTCATTAAACTGCACGGCCGTCTTCAGCTCACCGCGCACGTGTTCGCGCCGCGCGGTGGCTTCGGCGTCTTCGCCCCAGAGCTCGATTTGGTGGTCTTCGTCCACGTGAATGACTTTGAACGCTTGATCGCCGTCCAAAGCACCAACGAACATGGCAAAACCCACGACGATGGAGCCCGCGACGCCGACCATTTCAGCCAACGCGGTGAGCTGCCAATTGTCCATATCTGCCATAGCGGCTGCGAAGCCTTGTTTGGAGCTGTCGTCTTGGCTCACCGGGATGACGCCTTCGACCACTTTGAGATCCGCACCAAACGTTTCTTTAGCCCAATCCAACAGCGGCTGCCAGACCTTGGCTTGGCGTTCGACCAAGTCTTGTGGAGATCCTGCGCGGTAACACAGCAAGTCCGTGTCCACATAACGCAGCAATCCGTCAATCATCGCGTCGCGGGCATCGGGAATGCGGTCAATGGCCGTGCCGCAGAGCTGCATCAAGGGCATGGAGTTGGGATCGACATCTTCGCCTTGGCCTTCCCATTCTTCAGCCACAGCCTCGGCCAACGCATGGGTCGGCAGGGACAAGGGCTTGCCCGCAGGTGTTTTGATGGGGCGCCCGTCTAGGACGACCGTGAAACCACCTTCTGTCTGGTGGGCGGCGGCGTCTTTGTAAAAGCGTTTGGTCATGGGAAAGCTCTATTGTTCAGCGGTGTTTTCTTCAGGGGTCTTACCCCCCTTGAGCGCCTGAACGCAAGGGTCATTCTTCTCTTCTTGCTCTTTTTTCGCCTTGTCGCTTTCCACTAATGAGATGGTGTCCGCCAAAAGCCCGGCAATGGCCTTAACCGGTGTTTTGATGATATTGCCCAACGTACCGACCACGGCTTCCTTCGCCGTCACGTGAACCTCTGGCTTTTTCAGACTACCCTCAACCTGAAATGGCACGGCAAAACTGGCCAAACTGGTGGATTTGGCGTCCGTGTTGACGTGCAGTTTCAACACCTCTTCGCCCAAATCAACCGTGCCGTTCACTTTGACATGCATGCCGCTGGTGTCCACCACCACGGACTTGGCCGTCGCCAAACCTTCGGCAATGGGCACCTCCGCCAGCACACAAGAAATGGCATTGGCGTCTTTGTTTGACGCCCATGGCAAAATGGAAGTCACACTTTCGGTGAGCTCAACAATTTTGTGATCGTGAATACGACCGTTGCGACCGATCATCTTCACATGTCCATTTGTGCTCCCCGCCAACTCGTGCGCCGACTTGCCTTTGGCGATGAGCAAGATTTCTCCGTCCATTTTGAGATCTAGCAAATCGCCCTGCCCGCTCAACGCCGTCACCGTGCCGACATTGAAGTTGCGCAAAGACGCCTTGGTGTGAACATCCATACCGGACGCAGAGGGTTTGAGCGTTGCCGTGTAATCGATGCGCGCCTGATCAAAGATGAACGAAGCGGGTTGGATTTCCACCGCCCCGCTCTTCAGCTTCACCTTGGCGCGCACATCGGTCGCGCTTAAGTCTTGATACTTGATCTCCTTGCCAACGAAATCAACTTGGGCGTCTAACGCATCTAAGCCCTGAATATCGATCTCGTCAGTGGAAAAGACCTTATCCCCACTGGAGATGCTATCGGTTTTCGGAAAAAACGATGTGATGTCGAGTGTCTCTGAACGCAGACGCGCTTTAACGCTGGGGCGGGTGTCGCTGAGACGGACAGAAAGCGCGCCGCCTATATCGAAGTCTTTGGTCTGCGCTTCCAGCCCTAAAAAGCTCACGGCTTTACCGACCATGGTGACTTTCCCGCCAAGTTCGATCTCTCCTAAATCGGGAATACCCTCCAGATTGAGAAGCTTGCCTATGAACTGGGGATCAAACACCTGAGCTGCAAAGTCCGCAGAGATGTCCAAGCCCCTGCCCGGGTGCTGCAAGGTCGCGTCTAAATTGGCAGATATATCCGGCCCGTCGATTTCCAGCTTGAAAGGAAACGGCTTGGGTTCAGCGCTTAGGATTTGCGCAAGCGAGCCCATGCGCGCATTGGCGTCCAGCGTGACACCATTGAAGACGCCGACAAACCCACCCCTGAGCGCGGCGTCGAAGCTGTCGGCTTGAAAGCGCGCACTTTTGAGGTTGCTTTCAAATGTCATCCCCGTCGCACCGTCTTTATAAACCGTGCGGATGTTTGTTAAGCGAACGTCGTGCACCGACGGGTTGAGTTTAAATTTTGACGCCGTCGCATTTTCTTTTTCCGTTGGCGCCTGTGCAGCTCTGAACTCCCAATTGGTGAGCCCTTTGCCATCGGTTTCCAGGTTCAACCGCAACCCTTCAATCACAACGTAGTTGATGTCCAAGTGGCCTTTGAGCAACGCCATCAAGTCCACCTGGGCCTCTAAGTGTTCGAGGACCATCATGTCATCGGTCGAGCCCCAATCGGCATTTGCGAGGTGCACGTCGGAAACCGACAAGGACGGGGTGAGCGATAGATTGAACTGCAGATCACCCGCAATGACGAACGGACGCCCCGTGGCCCGTTCCACAATGCGGTCCAGCTGAACTTTGACGCGCGAATAGTCCGAAGACTTGAGCATCACCCCCAAAGACGCCAAAAGCGCAATACAGAGCACGCCCAGGCCGAAAATGATTTTGAAGAAACGCGCCATCGCCTTTTGCTCAACCCTTGTTCAGTATGGCTTCAATCAAGTCTTTGGCGGAGTGCACAACTTGGGCCGCTCCTGCGTCCATCAGTTCTTCAGTTTCGTGATAGCCCCACGACACGCCAATGGCCCGGACCTTAGCATTTTGCGCCATTTGCATATCGAACGTGGTGTCGCCGATCATCACGCTGTTGGTGGGGTCCACGCCTGCTTCGTCCAACGCTTTGAACATCATTTCCGGGTGCGGCTTGCCCAGGGCACGATCCGCCGTCTGATGCGTGACGAATCTGTCCAGTATCTTGTGATGAGAAAGTGTGCTGACCAAGCCCCGGTGAGATTTCCCCGTCGCTACGCCCATGAGCCATCCGGCAGCGTCGAGCTGATCCATGACGGCTGCAATACCATCGTAAAGAGGCTCCTCTACACTGCCGACTTGGCGCAGTTCGAAAAACGCCGCTTTATAGGTTTCGCTAACCACTTCCGATAAGGCCTCATCGACGTTCTCGGCCAGCTGTCGAATGGCCACCGCCAAAGGCAGACCGACGACCCGGCGCACGGCTTCGTCGCCGGGGTAATCAAAGCCGTGATGGTCGAAGGCGGCCTTCATGGAGTGCACGATAGATGCCTGAGAATCGACCAAAGTGCCGTCACAATCGAAAACAGCCAAAGAGAGTGGGTTGTCAGTCATCGGTTCTTCTTCCAAAGTGGTGTTCGTGTAAAATTGCCCCATGAATTTGTTCTAAATAAGATTGATCACATGACCGACAAACGCAACCCCACACCAGCCGAACCCAATCACAAACACGGCTCACCCGAAGCCATTCCCGATGAGCATGCTCACAACGCCAAAAGCCAGCGCCTGCCCGTTTGGTTTGGCTTGGTTCTTGGGCTGGGGCTGTTTTTGGTTATGCGCGCTCTACCCGCGCCGTCGGGCATGGCGGACAGTGCCTGGGCTGTGGCCGCGGTGGCCGTGTTGATGGCGACGTGGTGGCTCACCGAAGCCATCCCCGTGCCCGCAACGGCGCTGACACCTTTGGCTTTGTTTCCTCTGTTGGGGCTGGGGTCGATCAAGTCGGTCGCCGCACCTTACGCTAATCCGCTCATTTTCTTGTTTCTGGGCGGTTTTTTGATTGCCTTGGCCGTTGAACGCTGGGGCTTGCACAAACGCATTGCGTTGTTGGTTTTGTCACGCGCAGGCACCAAACCGCGCCAACTGGTGGGCGCGTTCATGGTGACGGCTGCGGGGCTCAGCATGTGGATTTCCAACACGGCGTCTACCGTCATGATGCTGCCCATCGCGCTGTCGGTCATCGGCATCGTCGTCGCCGCAGGCGGTGCAGGACGCATCAAAGGGTTCGACGGCGCTTCGTTCTCCAAGGGATTGTTGATCGCCACCGCCTACGGCGCAAGCATGGGCGGCATCGCCACGCTGGTGGGCACCCCGCCCAACGCCTTATTGGCCGGGTTTGTGTCCGAGAACCTCGGCATCGAAATTGGTTTTGCCCAATGGATGGTGATCGGCGTGCCGACCACCTTAATCATGTTGGTTCTGGGCTGGCTGATCTTGACGCGTATTGTGTTTCGTTTGGGTGCAGAAGCCTTGCCGGGTGCTGCCGATGCCATTCACCAAGAAGTCCAAGCCCTCGCCCCCATTTCGCGCGCGGAAAAGCTGGTGAGTGTGGTGTTTGGCGTCACCGCAATCCTCTGGATGACACGGCCTTTGCTGCAAAAGGGCCTGCCGATGCTGTCCGGACTGACAGACGCCGGCATCGCCGTCAGTGCCGGGCTGTGCCTGTTTGCCATTCCGGTCAGTCTTAAGGACCGGGAATTCTTGCTCAATTGGGAGTGGGCCAAGCGCTTGCCCTGGGGCGTGTTGATCCTGTTCGGCGGCGGGCTGAGCTTGGCGTCTCAAGTCTCCGCCAGCGGCCTTGCTGCGTGGATTGGCGACGCCATGACGGTATTTAGCGGCCTGCACTTGCTGTTCACCATCGTTTTGGTCACCGCCGTGATTGTGTTTTTGACGGAAATGACGTCCAACACCGCGACCACGGCAACGTTCTTGCCTGTCATCGCCGCCTTGGCCACTGCCATGGGGTCCGAGCCGATGATGTTGTTGGTGCCAGCTGCCATGGGGGCCTCCATGGCGTTCATGATGCCCGTCGCCACACCGCCCAACGCCATTGTGTTCGGCGGTGGACAACTGACCATCCCCGACATGGCCCGCGCCGGGTTCTTGGTGAACATCGCCGCGATCTGCGTCATTACCGTCTTGGTGTGGTTCTTGGCCCCGATGTTGTTTGTTTAAGGGCCATCTTCATCCAGAGTAAAATCACGCCTCCAACAAACCGAAGAGGAACTCTTCGTATGTGACACCCTTTTCACCTAAAACCTTCAACAGCAATTGGGTTGCAGCCTCGACCGCGTCTTTGGGGCTTGCGTGACGCTCTTCTTCTTCAAGCAACATTTTGTAGACCCCGGTGATGGTTTGTGTGGCGCTCTCGCTCGGCAAGCGACGGCTGGAATGATAGGACACGATTTGTCCCTCTTCATCAAACGTCGGCGTCACGTGTGCAAACACCCAGTAGTGATCACCGTTTCGTGACAAATTGACCACGAAGGCAAAAATTTCCTGCCCCGTAGAAATGGTGTCCCATAAAAGCTTAAAGACACAGCGCGGCATCTCGGGATGGCGCACGATATTGTGCTGCTGACCGAGCAATTCGTCTTCCGTATATCCTGCCAATCGGCAAAACACATCGTTGGCATAGGTGATGACGCCGGAAGGGTCCGTTTTGGAAACGATGATTTCTTCTTTTGCAAAGGTGCGCTCGACCCCGGTCGGGGTGATTGTTGGACGTGCCATAAGATTTTCTCCCCCTAGATCGAACGAGCCGTATCGAGATACGTTTTGGTTTCTGCATCCAATTGTTCAATGGTCGGATGGATGTCTTTGGCCGCCCATAGCACCTTGATACCCGCACCATAAGAGGCAATCCTTTGGCGAGACACACGGCCGATGCTATCTGACAAGAGATCCATACTGCTGGATACCGATTCCACATTTTGCGCGATTTTATCGGTTGCTGCCGTTTGTTCTTCGACGGCGGTGGCAACACTGCCCGTAATTTCGTTTACGGTTCCAATGGTGGAGGAGATGGTCTCGATGGCCTCGACGGCTGAGGAAGACCCAGTTTGGATATCGCCAACCTGTCTGGCGATTTCCTCCGTCGCTTTGGCAACTTGGCCCGCCAAGTTTTTGACTTCCGTGGCCACGACCGCAAAACCCTTTCCGTGCTCCCCGGCCCGCGCGGCTTCGATGGTCGCATTCAGCGCCAACAGATTGGTCTGTTCCGCAATGTCGTTGATCAAGCTCACAACGTCTTTGATTTCCGTCGAGGCCTCCGCAAGAGCACGGATTTTATCATTGGCGTCTTTTGCATTGTCCACGGCTTTATGAGTGATTTGTGTCGACTTGGTGATTTGGGAACTGATTTCTTGAATGGAACTCGACAACTCTTCCGCAGCGACCAAAACCATCTCTACGGTTTGTTTGGCCTCCGTTGCGGTCTCCGTCACTTCCAACGAGCGATTGCCGCTGGAATCCAGGTTTTGGCTCATGCTCTCGGCGATTGTTTCAATTTTACCCGCACCCGATTTGACATTGTTGAACGTCATATGGATCTGATTTTCAAAGCTGTCGGTCACCCCGCCAAAGCCCGTGATTTTTTCGCTCATCACGCGCAACGACTGATTGACCTGGTCGCATGAGCGTTCGAAATCACGAACCATACCTGCTCTGACGATGCAGCGGTTATACCGCCCCGTCGCCGCAGCGTCCATGGCCGCCCCCACTTCGCGGTTGAAAGCTTCGGTGCGGTCCAAAAGACTGTTTAAGTTCCTTTGCATTTTCGCGGCCTCATCACGGCCCCGTATATGCGTCAAACGGTGATCCAGATCACCCGAAGCCGCAATGGAGAGACCGTCGGAGACCCGCAAGATCACATTGGCGACGCTGATCATCTTTGCGGAAATAAAGCCGATGATCACAAGACCGACGAAACAAAAGCCGGTCAAAAGAAGAACCGTGTTGTTGCTGGTTGCCAACCAATCATCAACCAAATGGGTCAGGCGTTCACTTTCCATGGTGCGCATGGTGTTGATGGCTTCGTTGACGCCCTCCAGGCTTTCACCCATTTGCGCTGCAAAGGTGTCGAACTCCTCCATCATGATATTGCCGCCCTTGGGGCCTTCATCAATATAGGCCTGGGCCATACGTTTGCCACCCGCATAAAACGGAGCAAAGCTGGCTTCCAGGGCATCCAGTTTGGACATCACATCAGCGGCGTTGAGCTCCTGCGCCAACTGACGGGCGTTGTTTAAATCCTCTTGGAATTTTTGGGCAAAGTTTTCAGCTTCAGCAAAACCGTCGTCGAAACCGGGTAGACCACGTGTTGCGGAAATATCCGTCAGCCATTGCTGAACTTGAATGACATCAGCATTGATATCCTTGATCAAGATTTGCAAAGGAACCAGAGTTTCCGTTGCCCGGTGAGTGGTTTTGGAAACCTCGCTAAAACCGGACGCAACACCGTTCAAAATCAAGATGGAAGCGGCTGACAAGATGACAACGCCACTCAGGATTGTCGCCGTCGCTATGATCGCTTTGCTTTTAATTGTTGTTAGATCAACCATACGCATGATCCCCCTCATGATGGTTATGTCTAGCGCTGAAGTATGAGCGTGAATTATATGATGTTTATAATAGGAAATACATCAAAACCTCCACACACCTTTTGTGATTATTACAAAAAATCAACCCCAAAAAGAATATTTGTACGCATGGCACGCGCAACGCAAAGCTGCGTACTTGAAATTACACAGCAGGTGATCTTCGTCTTGAGATCAAAGCTGAGGCGTTAAGGTGTCGCTCCGTCCACCCGTGACATAAGGCTTGAGCTGCATGTCTTCTTTAATGACATGCTCGATCAGCCAATCATGTAAAAAGGTGGATAGCTCATCAATGTGCACGTTTTTGTGCTCATCGATGCGCTTGTGCATTTCACGCACGGATTTGAGCAGTTCGTTGTGGGCATCGCGGTGGGAAGCCCTGTGCGGATAGTGCACGGCCTCCATCAAGGTTTCTTCGCGAATAAAGTGTTCGTTGGCGTATTGCTCTAAGCTGTCGAACGCCGGGCTCAGTAGGTCGTAGTTTTCCTTGGCAACCACCCGTTCATAGGCGTTGATCAGTTTAATGAGATGCTTGTGATCATTGTCAATGGCTTCGTTGCCTACGGATAACTTGTCGGTCCAGTCGATCATCTCACATCTCCTTATCTCATAACTTTTATTGTGGCCCCATTTCTCCACCAACGCCACCCCAAATGAGGCAATACAAAAGCCGCAGATGAACTGATCACCTGCGGCTTTGTCATAAGGCCACCGGGTTCCTTGCGGCCCACGCTTAGAACCCGGTGGTAAATCCACGACCCCTATGGGGCGCCAGACAATGAGAGAGGCCGTGGAATTCTTATATTCTCAAGAACACAAACCTAGGCCGGACGTCTTTTGATGTCTCATTTAAACCTGTGGCTTGCTGCTGGGTCCTTTGCGGCCCACGCAAGGGACCCAGCTGCATATTCCATGACCTCTATGGGGCGCCAGACAATGAAGAGAGGCCATGGAAACTCAATTTGTCGTACATCACTTACACGTGACGGAAGCGTCGTACTCCATATCACGTTTGTACCATTCCGGTTCGATCCATACGGCCACCGGACGGTCTTTCATAACTTTGCGTTTGACCACGAACGATACCTTTTGGCTGGGCGCAAGGCGCAGGCGGCGTTCGCCGATCATGGATTTGTTATCTGCATGGTAAAGGCGCAAAAATCCGGTCCGCGGCCATTTGGCGCCACGGTTGACGATTTTGAACACCGCACCTTTGTCCGTGCAAGTACTGGTAATTTCCAACTGCAAAAAGTTGGGAGGAGACACAGCAACCTCAGCTGAACGGGCACTGTCGGCGGAAGCCGCCAAAGTGTCGCCAGAAGCCAATCCGAGTAAAGCGGTGGCGGCAAAAGCTGCTGAGCACAATTTAATTTTTTGTTTGAGTTTCATCAACAGTCTACCTTGTGTTTGAACGACCGGGGGGTCGCCCAACGCCAAAGTCAGAAAGCCGAGAAATAGAGAATCTCACTGTCTGTTTTAGCGCCTATTACGGATTAAACACGCGCAAGCTGACAACTACCTGACAGGAAGGAAAAACCCTAATTAAGCGATGGTTAATTCAAGCACTTTCAATGCACTAGAAGGGGATTATCTACGCTTTTTGCAAGCACATGGTAAAAGTTGCACCACCGCCGGGCGTATCCCCGACACTGATGGTGCCGTGGTGAGCTTCCGCAACACGACGCACAATGGATAAACCAAGGCCCGTGCCGTCCCCGCGTCGGTCTGCTCTTTGGAATCGCTGAAAAATAACTTCGCGTTTTTCTTCTGGAACACCCTGCCCGCGATCAATCACCTGAACCCCGACCAGACCTTGGCCAACACCGTCCCCATCAGGCAGTATCTTAATGGTGATGGTCGAGCCGCGCGCACTGTATCGTATGGCATTTTCCACCATATTGCGGAGCGCCAAGTCGATGGCAAACGCGTTGGCGTTAACAAAAATGGGGGTGTCACCGTTTAAAACTTCGATGGAACGCCCCTCTTTGATCACCAGCGGCGCCAGGTAAGATGCCACGTCGCCAACGATTTCAGAGAGATCCATGACATCGTTGGGCGATAGCTCCAATCGCTCAATGTGATTGCGCGCCATAACTTGATCGACAATGCGCGACATGCGCGTGACATCCTCACTGAGCTGTTTGGCCGATTCTTGGTCTTCCAAGCAATCTAGGTGGGCACGCATCACAGCCAACGGTGTGCGCAATTCGTGGGCGACGTCTGCGGCAAAGTGCATATGCTCAGCCTTGGCTTTGAAAACCGTGTTTTCCTTGTCACGCAACTCTTTGAGCAACGTCGGAACCAATAAGGAATACACCAAAATGGCAAAACACGACGCGCAGAGCGCTAAACCAACATGATAGCCGTTCATATAAGCGTACGTGGTTTCGTCGGGGACCCACCCCATCTTCGCAAAGAAGAGCTCTTCGCCCTGCAACACCCACAACACCGCCAACAGCAAGGTCAAGCCCAGGCTGAGCGCTGCCAACTTTAAAACGAGGTGTTTGTGGTTTTGCACCTCTTTAGCCCTTATTCTCGTCGGACAGCAGATACCCCACACCCCGCAGAGTATGAATACTGACCGAAGCCCCAGCCTGCGTGAGCCGCTTGCGCAACCGCGAAATATGCGCCTCTACGGAATTGGGCGAAACCTCTTCATCAAAGCCATAGAGTTTGCTTTCCAGTCCGTCCTTGGGCACGACCTTGCCGGCCCGACGCAGCAACATTTCCAAAACCGACAGTTCCTTGCGTGAAACCTTGACGATATTGCCGCCAACCCGGACCTCACGCGAGACCGTGTCGAATTCCACATTGCCTGCGTTTAGGCTTACCCCCAATACACCGTCTGGACGGCGCAAGAGAGCCCGCACCCGGGCGGTCAATTCTTCCACGGCGAAAGGTTTCAACAAATAGTCGTCCGCCCCTGCATTCAATCCGCGCACACGATCGTCCACACCATCGCGGGCGGTTAAAACCATAACGGGCAAGGAGTTGTTTTGATCGCGGATGTATTTAAGCAAATCCAGGCCATCGCCATCGGGCAGGCCTAAGTCCAAAATCATCAAATCATAAGGGGCCATGTCCAGGGCCTCGCGGGCGTCAGCCAGCGTTCCGAAGCCATCAACCGTGAAGTCTTCAGTTTCCAGTCCGCGCCGAACGAGGCTGGAGAGCCGCAAATTGTCTTCGACAAGCAATATTCGCATGTGACCTTTGCCGGGTGTACCGGTTCTTCAAGCGTCTGGCACACCCACTGTGGCTTAGTTTTCCTGAGAATTCAACGCCTTGCATTCACGACGTCAAGATCCGGCGCGGCACAACGCCCGCGGAAACCACGCACATACGTCACAGAGTTAAGAGGTAACGTGACCTTCATGCTGTAATGCATTGATTGTTCGGCATTTTGATAAACTCTAAAGGATGCCGATTGCCCCGCACCCATACGCAAAAAGCGTTCATGCAACACTTCACCTGAACGCGCGTCCGTCACTTGAACATAGCCCCGCCCGGTCCAGGATTTCGCGCCATTTTTTGCGCGGAACACAATGTTGCCGTCCACACAGGCCCCCGTCAGGCGGATGGCTTCATGGCTGTCCACCTGAGGTCTGTGCGTCGCGGTGCCAGGCAGATACATCTTGACCAACTCTCCGATCTTGTCCTGAGGGGTCGGCGTATCGGCCAACGCCGGCCCGGCCAAAAGGGAGGCCGCCACAGCCAAGGCAAATGCGCAAGAGGTGGGGGAGAACGCAAAAGCCTGAGCCATGGCGGCAGGGGCAGAGTGGGAATAACGGCGTGTGGACATGGGGGTTTCCATATTGTTATGTATGGATATCAGCAACCCCTGTGCCAAACAGGAAAAAGTAACATGAATAAAATTAAATCAAACACTTACACTAAGTGCATGACGTGTTGCACACGCATGCAAAATGCGAATAACCAACTACAGAGCTTGGTTATTCGCATTTTGCGATAAGATTATGCGAAACTTAAACGAGATCGTCCGAAAACGGATCCGGTGCCGAAGGCACATCGAAGCCGAAATAGGCCCAAGTCTCTTCCATATGTTTGGGCAACGGTGCAATCAGTTCCAGCTGTCCTCCACCCGGATGGGGAAAACGGATGGCGCGGGCATGTAAGTGGAGCTGTTTCGCGTCTTCCAAGCCCGACAAAAAAGCCTCCTGCCCGCCATATTTTCCGTCGCCCAAAATCGGCGTTTCAATCGCGGTCATGTGCACGCGCAGTTGGTGTGTGCGCCCCGTGATCGGTTCCATCTCCACCCACGCGGCACGCTTGCCAGCGTTGTCGATGGTTTTAAATTCGGTGACGGCGCGTTTACCCTCATATGGGTCGACCACCATCTTCTCGCCGCCCGGGGACGGACGCTTACCCAGGGGCAATTCGATGCGCCCCTCTTCGCGTTCCGGAACACCCACTACGATGGCCCAATAAGCCTTGCGCACGTCTTTGGTCCGAAAGGCCTTGGTCAACGCCTGGGCGGCCTTTTGGCTACGCGCAAGGACCAAGAGCCCCGATGTGTCTTTGTCGATGCGGTGCACCAAGCGCGGCTTTTCGGGGCGGTCCCCTTTCAGGGCCTCTAACATGCCGTCGATGTGGCGTTTTGTACCACTGCCACCCTGAACGGCGATGCCGGACGGTTTGTTGAGCACGATCACGTGCTGGTCTTCGTGCAGGACCCAGGACCGGATCGCTTCGGCGTCTTCGCGGCTGACCCGTTGGTCTTGGGTTTTGGGCGCGGCTTGGGCGTTCTTTTCACGGTCCAAGGGGGGGACGCGGACGCTTTGGCCCTGTTCCAGCCGGATTTTGGGCTCTTTGGCCTTTTTGCCGTCCACACGCACTTCGCCCTTGCGCAACAGCTTTTGCAGCCGCCCAAAGGTCAAACCCGGATAGTGTTTTTTGAACCATTTATCGAGACGCAAGCCATCGTCTTCGGCTTTGACCTCGACGGTTTGCACGCCGCTCATTGTTCCGTCCGTTCATATTCAGGAAGGGCGGACCTTAAGGTGCTCAGCGTTCTCAGTCAATCGCGCCCATGAACTTGCCGATTTTCTTGTCTTCTTGCAAAATGTGGTGCAGCAACCAATCTTCCAAAAACTGCAGCGTTTTGTTGCTGAGATCGTGATTGGGGTCGTGTTCAAAGGCCTCGATCAAATCATCCAACTCGGAAATCAGATAGGCATGTTCGTGCACATGCACATCGATATCGGGGTACTTGATCTTGCGCATCACGTCTTCTTCGTGGGCGAAGTGGGTGCGGGTGTAGTCTTTGACGTGTTGAAGCGTGCTTTTCAGCACCACAGGCCCCTGGCCTGCAGAGCATGCAATAAACAGCTCGTTGAGATACTTCACCAAGCTTTGATGGTCCACGTCGATTTCCTCAACGCCGACACATAAGTCTTGGCTCCAGTTAATCACTCTCATTCAATCGTCCTATCCGGACGTCTGACGCAGCGCAAACATACTTTGGTTTAATGTGCAGATGCAACCCAGAGATTGAATCCATACGTTTTAGGTCAAAATCATGCGCATGATGTGCAACCCAGCCGCAAAGGCCAGCAAGCACACCAGGACCGAGCCCACAGCATACGCGCCCGCCGCCATCATCTGGCCGCGATCAAACAAGTAGTAGAGATCCATGGAAAACGTTGAAAACGTTGTGAAAGCGCCAAGCATTCCGACCACGACCATGGCGCGGATGTCTTCTGACGGCGACCAAACCAGGGCCGAAAGTTCGATGACCGCGCCCAAAATGAACGCCCCCAACACGTTGACCGCCAAGGTCCCCCAAGGGAACGCCGCCCAGCCAAACGTGTGCGCCACATGCCCCACGGCCGACATGGTGACGAATCGCCCCACAGCCCCAATGGCGCCGCCCAGGGCGACAAACAGCAGAAGTTGCGGATTCACGTCTCGCCCCCTTCATCTTCATCATGATCGGCGTTGATGGCGTTTTGCGCGGCGGCGGCTTCCTCTTCGGGGGCCGGGTGCGGTTTCTTTTTCACGCGCAGTTTATCCCAATACGCCAGACGTTTGCCAATGTCGCGCTCAAAGCCGATTTCCTTGGGCCTGTAGAAGCGCTGACGCCCCATCTCGTCTGGAAAGTAGTTTTGCCCGGAAAAGCCGTCCTGAGCGTCGTGGTCGTAGTCATAGCCCTTACCATAACCCAAATCCTTCATCATCTTTGTCGGCGCGTTCAAGATGTGCATGGGCGGCATCAAGGACCCGGTGTCGCGTGCTGCGCGCTTGGCCCCCTTCTCTGCCATGTAGGCCGCGTTGGATTTTGGTGCGGTGCCCAGATAGATCACCAACTGAGCCAGGGCAAGGTCTCCTTCGGGACTTCCCAAACGTTCATATGCCTGCCATGCGGCAATGGCTTGGTTCAAGGCATTGGGGTCGGCCAGACCGATGTCTTCGACGGCAAAGCGCGTGAGGCGCCGCGCTATAAAATGCGGGTCTTCCCCGCCGTCCAGCATCCGCGCAAACCAATACAGCGCCGCATCGGTGTCAGAGCCCCTCAGCGACTTATGCAGGGCTGAAATCAGATTGTAGTGGCCTTCTTGGGACTTGTCGTACAGCGGCAGGCGCTTTTGCACCACGCTGGCCAAGTCCTCCGTTGAAAGCGGACTTGAACCGTCCGGAAGCGCCAAGAGTTCTTCGGCCAAATTCAACAAATAGCGCCCGTCTCCGTCCGCCATGGCGCGCAGAGCCGCGCGGGCGTCTTGGTCAATGGGCAGGCCTTTGCCCGTAATGTCTTCGGCGCGCTGAAGCAGTTCTTCCAATGCATGATCGTCCAGGCGGTTCAAAACCAACACCTGGGCGCGGGACAACAGGGCGGCGTTGAGCTCAAACGACGGGTTTTCCGTGGTCGCCCCCACCAAGATCACCGTGCCGTTTTCCACATAGGGCAAAAAGCCGTCCTGTTGGGCGCGGTTGAAGCGATGGATTTCATCGATGAACAGCAGTGTCCCTTGGCCCATATCGCGCCGTTCCTTGGCCCGCTGGAAGACCTTTTTCAAATCTGCCACGCCGGAAAACACCGCCGACAGGGGCTCGAAATAGAGCTGGGTATGCTGGGCCAAAAGCCGCGCAATGGTGGTTTTGCCCGTACCGGGCGGCCCCCACAAGACCAAGCTGGTGAGGCGTCCCGCTTTGACCATGCGCCCCAAGGGACCACTTTCGGCCAGCAAATGGCCCTGGCCGACCACTTCGTCCAAAGTGTTCGGTCTCAACCGGTCTGCCAAAGGCCTGGGGGCCTGATCTTCGAACAGTGAGCTCACGTCTCACGCCTCATTTTAACGGATGACGATGTTTCTTTCCTGGCCGTCGCGCTCTATGCGGATAATCCAGGCTGTGGGCGTTTTGCCCACCATACCCAAAAGCGTGCGCACATTGACAACATCCGTGCCGTTGACTTGCAAAATGATATCACCGCGTTCAAACCCAATGCGCGACGCGTTGCCTTTGCGCTCCAACGCCATGACGATGACACCGGTCTTTTCATGCACAAAGCCCAATTCGTCGGCGAGCTTAGGCGACAAATTCGCCACCACGGCCCCTTGGAACGGATTGCGGCCCCGGATCATGGTTTCATTTTTGGGCGGCATCGCCGGCGGGGCTTCTAAGGCAATGGTGAGCTGCTTCAACCCGCCGCGACGCATCACGCCCAGCTTGGCGAAACCCTGGGCCGGAAGCGTTGCCACCTTAAAGCGCAGGTCTTGCCCGTCGCGGATTTCCTTGTCGTTGATGGTGAGCAAGATATCGCCCAGCTTCATGCCGCTGCGCGCCGCCGGACCGCCCGGATAAACACTGGTGATCATCACGCCGTAAGGACGCTTCATGCCGATGCTTTCCGCAATGTCGGCGCTGACCCCTTGGCCGCGAGCCCCCAACCACGGACGAACCACGTTGCCGTTGGTAACCAGGCTGGAGACCACACGCGTCACCATGTTGGCGGGAATAGCGAAGCCGATGCCGTGGGATGCCCCAGTTTTCGTGAAAATTGCCGTGTTGATGCCGATCA
Organism: Magnetovibrio sp. PR-2; assembly: GCF_036689815.1. Lineage (NCBI taxonomy): Bacteria > Pseudomonadati > Pseudomonadota > Alphaproteobacteria > Rhodospirillales > Magnetovibrionaceae > Magnetovibrio > Magnetovibrio massiliensis. Next base: position 443,230 of record NZ_JBAHUR010000002.1, read on the forward strand.
AACGCCCCTTCACGTCCACCAAAGCCCCGCCCGAATTGCCGGGGTTGATGGCGGCGTCGGTTTGAATGAAGGAATTTAAGTCCGAAACCGAAGACCGGCGCGACAAGGCCGAAACGATGCCGCTGGTGACCGTTTGGCCCACACCGAACGGGTTGCCGATGGCCAGAACCAAATCTCCCACCTCGACTTTATCGGAATCGCTGGGCTTTAAGAACGGCAGATGTTCCCCATTATCGAGCGCCAGCTGGATCAAGGCCAAGTCGGTGCGTTTATCCTTACCCAGCACCCGCGCACTGAATTCCCGACGGTCGTTCAAGACGACTTTGATTTCTTCCGCGCCTTCTAAGACGTGCACGTTGGTCACGGCCAAGCCTGCGGGGCTGATCAACACGCCCGAGCCCAAAGAGTTCTGCACCTTGCGTTTCGGCCCCGGTACGGAGCGCTGCGCCTGATCACCGAAAAAGCGGCGAAAGAACGGATCGTCGAACAGCGGCATGCGGCGGCTGGACCGGATGGTCTTGGACGTATAGATGTTGACCACAGCCGGTGCCGTTTCTTTCACCAATGGCGCATACGACAGCACGATTTGGTTTTGTGTCGCCGGAACGGTTTTGGTTTCAGCCTGGGCCGATACGGCCACAAACACGCTGAGCAGGACAATCAAACGGGTGGCCTTGACCAAGAACATATGCACGGACTCTCTATTGGATTTCAGGGGTAAAGTCTGGAGTTTTGAGCATAGCGAATTTCGCTTCATTTTCCATGCGAAAGCTGGGTTCTTCACGAAAAAGAAAAAGCCCTCTTGTTTGTCATACGGTCGCCCCCCTCTTCATGTATGCATACCCTTTACTGGCTAGTGCATATATGGAGAACGAACGGAAATGAGAACACTTGGTGCGCTGATATTCCCCGACTTCGAACTTCTGGATCTTTTTGGTCCGCTAGAAATGTTCGGAATGCTGCCCAACAACTTCGAATTGAAGCTCGTCTCGCAATCAGGCGTCCATGTGCAAAGCAAACAAGGCCCCTGCGTTCTGGCGGATGCAACGTTCAAAGACATGACCGACTTTGACGTCATTCTTGTACCCGGAGGAAAAGGAACGCGGCATGAAATTAACAATCAAGCCTTACTCAATTGGCTAAAAGAGCGCGCCCATGCAGCACAATGGGTTTTAACGGTCTGTACAGGGAGCGCCCTTCTCGCCAAAACGGGACTTTTGGATGGGCGTTCCGCCACCACCAACAAATTAGCCTTCGATTGGGTTGTCGGGAACCGCCCTCAGGTCAAATGGCAACACAAAGCCCGATGGGCTGAAGATGGAAAGTTCTTCACCTCATCTGGGGTGTCGGCAGGCATGGACATGAGCCTTGCCGCCATCGCACGCATGCATGATATCGAAACTGCCGAGCAAATTACCAACTGGGCAGAGTACAACTGGAATCGCGACCACGCATGTGACCCATATGCAAAATCAGGCACGTAAATGGTGAAGATCAAAAAAGGAGCCAACGCTAATCGCGCTGGCTCCTCATTCTGGTCAAAGCCTCAGTTCTGAGGACACAGACTTATTCTTCGTCAGCAGCTTCCGCTTCTGCAGCCACGCGGGCTTTGTCGGCGGCGCCTTTGGCTTCCGGATCGCGGTCCATCAGCTCCAAGTAGGCCATCGGAGCGGCGTCGCCGTAGCGGAAACCGGCTTTGAGAACACGGGTGTAACCGCCCGGGCGTTCTTTGTAGCGGTCAGCCAAAACGTCGAACAGTTTTGCCACAGCAGCTTCGTCGCGCATGAAAGCAAAAGCTTGGCGACGGGCGTGCAGATCGCCGCGTTTGCCCAGAGAAATCATTTTGTCCGCGATGGAACGCATTTCTTTGGCTTTGGGCAGCGTGGTTTTGATCTGCTCGTGAACGATCAAAGACACCACCATGTTCGAAAACATAGCCTTACGGTGGCTGTGGGTGCGGTTCAGTTTACGTAGTTTCAAACCGTGACGCATGACGGTATCTCCTATTTTTGTTCCTGCCCGCCAATCTTGGTCGGGACAGATTTCTAAAAACTGGAACGCCCCGCACAACTGTGCGGGTACGTCCAGATGGACCGGTGCGGTCCGAAGTCTTTCAAAGAAGCTGAGCGTGGATTAGAACGGCTCTTCGAGCTTTTTCGCCAGATCTTCAATATTTTCAGGCGGCCAGTTGGGGATATCCATACCCAAGTGCAGACCCATCTGCGCCAGAACTTCTTTGATCTCGTTCAGAGATTTGCGGCCGAAGTTCGGGGTGCGCAGCATGTCGGCTTCGGTCTTTTGAACCAAATCGCCGATGTAGATGATGTTGTCGTTTTTGAGGCAGTTCGCAGAACGAACGGAAAGCTCCAGTTCGTCGACTTTGCGCAGCAAGTTCTTGTTGAACGGCAGCTCGTCGCGGACTTCCTCTTCGGCAGCGGCAACTTCGGGCTCATCAAAGTTGATGAACAAACGCAGTTGTTCTTGCAAAATGCGTGCAGCCAAAGCTACGGCATCTTCCGGCGTGACCGAACCGTTGGTTTCAACGCTCAGTTCCAGCTTGTCCAAGTCGGTTTCTTGACCAACACGCGTGTTGTCGATCTTGTAGCTGACTTTGTTGACCGGAGAGAACACGGCGTCGATGGGAATCAGGCCGATGGGCGGGTCTTCGGGGCGGTTTTCTTGAGCCGCCACATAACCTTTGCCGGTATCAACCGTGAATTCCATGTTGACCTTTTTGCCCTCGTCCAAATGGAAGAGAACCAAATCCGGGTCCATCACTTCGATTTCGGAACCGGTGTCGATCATACCCGCGGTGATTTCACCCGGTTTTTCGACCGACAAGGTCATTTTCTTTTTGCCTTCGGAGTGAACCTTCAGACCCATACCTTTGATGTTCAAGATGATGTCGGTGACATCTTCGCGAACGCCGGGGATGGACGAAAATTCATGCAACACGCCGTCAACATGGATCGCCGTAACGGCACCACCACGAAGAGACGAAAGCAAAATACGACGCAGGGCATTGCCCAACGTCAGACCGAACCCGCGTTCCAGCGGTTCGGCGACGACCTTTGCGGAACGCGTGGCATCGTGCCCACTTTCCACTTCAAGTTTCGTCGGTTTGATCAGTTCCTGCCAATTTTTTTGAATCACGGCTGTGACCTCGCGCCTGCACGTTAATGCATAAATGGGACCCCAGAAAAGCCTAGGGACCCTAACCTAAATTGCCGACCCCAGCAGAGGCTGGGGTCGTACTAAAATATTTGTCCGCGAACGGACAGCCCGCTTAAGCGGCGCCGTTAGACACGACGACGTTTGCGCGGACGGCACCCATTGTGCGGGATCGGCGTCACGTCACGAATGGACGTGATTGTGAACCCAACTGCCTGCAGAGCACGCAGAGCAGATTCGCGTCCAGAACCAGGACCTTTGACTTCGACTTCAAGAGTCTGCATGCCATGGTCTTGTGCTTTTTTGCCGGCATCTTCCGCTGCCATCTGTGCGGCATACGGTGTCGATTTACGCGAACCTTTGAAACCTTGAGCACCAGCAGAAGACCAGGAAATTGCGTTTCCTTGGGCGTCCGTGATGGTGATCATGGTGTTGTTGAACGTCGCGTTGACGTGTGCAACACCAGAAGCGATGTTTTTGCGCTCGCGACGGCGTGTGCGTGCTGCGGTTGCTTTAGCCATTGCTCAGCCCCTTATTTCTTCTTACCGGCAATGGGCTTAGCGGGGCCCTTGCGCGTGCGTGCGTTGGTGCTGGTGCGCTGACCGCGAACCGGCAAACCGCGACGATGGCGCAGACCGCGATAGCAGCCCAAGTCCATCAAACGCTTGATGTTCATTGCGACTTCACGACGCAGGTCACCTTCGACCTGGTAGTCGTTGTCGATAGTTTCGCGAATCTGAATGACTTCGTCGTCAGTCAGTTCGTTGACACGGCGCTCAGCCGGGATGCCAACCTTCGCGCAGATTTCCGCAGCCTTGGTGTTGCCAATGCCGTGGATGTAAGTGAGCGCAATCACGACACGTTTAGCGGTCGGAATGTTAACGCCTGCGATTCGAGCCAAAGCCAGTACTCCTTAGCCTTTGGTTTTCAAAGGCTTCGCGTTGAATAGTGTTAAGGAAGAGCGCGATTATAAGAAATCGCGCCTTCCTGTCAACACGAAGTCTTTCAACCGATAATGTTCTCTAGTGACGAGGTCACGGCATCGATGTCCGCCATCCCGTCAACTTGCTTCAAAATGCCCTGTTCTCCGTAGAAATTGGAGATGGGCGCGGTTTGTTCATGGTATTGCGTTAAGCGGTTGCGCACGGTTTCTTCGTTGTCATCAGCGCGGCGGGTGAAATCAGTAGAACCGCACTTATCACAGACTCCGTCCGTGGCAGGTTTTTGGAACGAATCATGATAACCGGCACCGCATTTGGAGCACGTATAGCGTCCGCAGATTCGTTCCACCATGGCTTCGTCGTCCACCGTCAGCTCAATCACGTGATCGAGTTTCAGGGACTTCTCAGCCAACATTGTGTTCAGCGCTTCTGCCTGGGGCACGGTGCGCGGGAAACCGTCGAGGATGAAACCGCCCTTGCAGTCATCCTGATCGATACGGTCGGAAATGATGCCGATAACCAGCTCGTCCGACACAAGACCGCCAGATTCCATAACTGCCTTGGCTTGCTGGCCGATTTCGCTGCCGGAGGCAACGGCGGCACGCAGCATATCGCCGGTGGACAATTGGACGATGGAAAACTTGTCTTCCAAACGTTTGGACTGGGTACCTTTACCGGCACCCGGCGGGCCTAAAAGAATCAAATTCATGGGTTTTAGCTCCTTCCCCGTAGCTTTGCTTTTTTGATCAAACCCTCATACTGGTGAGCCAGCATGTGGGACTGTACCTGTGCGACCGTATCGAGGGTCACAGTGACAACGATGAGCAAAGACGTACCACCGAAATAGAACGGCACGGCGTATTGCGACATCAAAATCTCAGGCAAAAGACAAACGGCCGCCAGATACGCAGCACCAACAACGGTGAGGCGCGTCAAAACTTTGTCCAAATATTCGGCTGTATTCTTGCCCGGACGAATGCCCGGAACAAAACCACCATACTTTTTCAAGTTATCGGCGGTATCCGCAGGATTGAACACAACGGCCGTATAGAAAAATGCAAAGAACACGATCAACGCAACATAGATGATCAGATACGCGGGTTGTCCGCGCCCCATCAATGCCGTCAACGTGGTCACCCATTCAGGTCCAGAGCCAGCAGCGCTGAAGCCCAAAATGGTCACGGGGAGGCCCAAAATAGAGCCCGCGAAAATCGGCGGGATAACGCCCGACGTATTGATTTTCAAGGGCAAGTGAGAACTTTCACCACCGGACATCTTGTTGCCTTGCTGGCGTTTGGGATATTGAACGATGATGCGACGTTGAGCGCGTTCGACGAACACGATCAAGAAGATCACGCCAATAGCCATAACCAGCAGGCCGATGATGAAGATGGTCGAAAGTGCGCCTGTGCGGCCCAACTCCAAGGTGCCGGCAACGGCACTTGGCAGGTTGGCGACGATACCGGCAAAGATGATCAATGAGATCCCGTTGCCCACACCGCGCTGGGTGATTTGTTCACCCAACCACATCAAGAACATCGTACCACCCGTCAAGGTCACCACCGTGGTGAAACGGAAGAACCAGTCGTCGTTCAAGACAGCTTGACCGCCCGACATGGAGCTTAGCCCCACGGCAATACCGTAGGCCTGCATCATGGTGATGGCGACCGTCAGGTAACGGGTGTATTGGTTGATTTTCTTGCGCCCGCTCTCACCTTCCTTCTTCAGCTGCTCAAGAGAAGGCGAAATCGCCGTCATAAGCTGCATGATGATGGATGCCGAGATGTACGGCATGATGTTGAGCGCAAAAATGGTCATACGCGAGAGCGCACCACCGGTAAACATATCGAACATGCCCAAAAGGCCGCCAGCGTTTTGGCGGAAGATTTCTTCCAGCGCAACAGGATCGATGCCCGGCAAGGGGATATACGTCCCCAAGCGGTACACGATCAACGCACCCAGTGTGAACCAGATGCGTTTTTGAAGTTCGGTGGCCTTTTGAAAGGCACCCAAATTCGAGTTGCGAGCCATTTTGTCGGCAGCTGAAGCCATGTTCGGTCGTCTCCGGCGCGTTCTCTACGTTGAATTAAGCGTCCGCGGCTTTTTCAGCCGGGGCAGGTTTGACGGCAACAATGGTGATGGAGCCACCAGCCTTCTCGACAGCTGCTTGAGCTGCTTTGGAGGCGCCTGCTGCTTCGATGTTCAGCTTCGCTTTGATCTCGCCGCGCGCCAGGATGCGAATGCCGTCGTAACGACCTTTCAACAATCCAGCTTCACGCAACGTCGCTGCGCTGACCACGCCTTTGACGTCGATCTTTTTGCTATCAACGTGTTTTTGCAGATCGTCGAGGTTATACACCGCGAAGTTCTTGGCAAAAATGTTGTTGAAGCCACGCTTCGGCAAACGACGATACAGGGGCATTTGGCCACCTTCAAAGCCGACGAGCGAAACACCCGAGCGGGACTTCTGGCCTTTTACACCACGTGAAGCGGTTTTGCCGGTACCGGAACCGATACCGCGGCCAACGCGTTTGCGGTTCTTGGTGGAACCCGCGTTATCGCTGATCTGATTGAGCTTCATAGTCTCTAATCCCTATCCAAAAAGCCTTAAGAGGCTTCTTCGACACGTACCAAGTGAGCAACTTTGTTGATCATGCCGCGAACGGACGGCGTGTCTTCAAGTTCTTTGGTACGGTGCATTTTGTTCAGGCCCAGACCTTTGAGGGTCGCGAGCTGATCCTTCGGGCGGCCGATGGGGCTGCCCGTTTGGGTCACCTTAACGGTTGCTTTTTTATTCGCAGCCATGGGTCTACTCCTTAAGCTTCGTCGCCACGGCGAGAGACAATGTCGCTCACCTTGAGGCCACGGCGCGATGCAACGCTACGCGGCGATGCGCAGCGGTTGAGCGCGTCAAACGTCGCTTTGATCATGTTGTGCGGGTTCTGAGAGCCGTTGGATTTACAAACGACGTCTTGAACACCCATGGTTTCGAAGATGGCACGCATTGGGCCACCTGCAATCACACCGGTACCCGGAGGTGCGGAGCGCAGAACCACGCGACCGGCGCCGTAGCGACCTTGCACGTCGTGGTGCAGCGTACGACCTTCGCGCAGCGGAACACGAACCATGTTCTTTTTGGCGGTGTCGGTTGCTTTGCGGATGGCTTCCGGAACCTCACGGGCTTTGCCCGTACCGAAACCAACGCGGCCTTTGCCGTCGCCGACAACAACCAGAGCAGCGAACGAGAAGTTACGACCACCCTTCACAACTTTGGAAACACGGTTGATGCCGACCAAACGATCGATCAGACCATCGTCTTGTTCACGATCACGGCGGTCACCACGCTGACGATCACGTTTTTGAGCAGGTTGATTCATCTTACTCTCCTTAGAACGCCAGACCGGCTTCGCGGGCTGCGTCAGCCAGGGCTTTGACCCGGCCGTGATAACGATAACCACCGCGGTCGAAGACCACATCGGTGATACCGGCTTTTACTGCACGCTCGGCAACAAGTTTGCCGACTTCGGCTGCAGCGGTGCTGTCAGAGCCAGATTTGAGTTTGGACTTCAGGTCCTTCTCAATGCTGGAAGCCGCAGCAACCGTGTGGCCTTTCAGATCATCGATGACCTGAGCGTAAATGTATTTGCCGGAGCGAAAGACCGAGAGGCGCGGACGCCCTGCGGCCTTTTTAGCGAGTTGAGCGCGAGCACGTTGCTTGCGACGCTCAAAAAGTTTTTTCGCGTTTGCCATGGGTTTCCTACCTTACTTCTTCTTGCCTTCCTTACGCAGAATGTATTCATCTGCGTAACGGACACCTTTGCCTTTGTAGGGCTCGGGCGGGCGATAACCACGGATTTCAGAGGCAACCTGACCAACCAATTGTTTGTTGGCGCCAGAGATATCGATCGTGGTTTGATCGGGGCACTTGATGTCGATGCCTTCGGGAAGGGAGTAGACAACTTCGTGACTGAAGCCAAGCTGCAGCACCAAGTCTTTACCCTTCATTTGAGCGCGATAACCGACACCGCTGATCAGCAGTTGCTTTTTAAAGCCTTCGGAAACGCCTTCGACCAAGTTACGGATCAAGGAGCGAGACATGCCCCACATTTGGCGTGCACGCGGTGCACCCTCACGCGGGTCGACTTTGACTTCGTTGTCGTTGACGGAAACGTCAACGTCATCGGTCAAGGTCGCGGACAGTTCGCCCAGCTTGCCCTTGGCAGTGACAGTCTGACCAGAAACTTCGACGCTAACGCCATCGGGGATCTGGACGGGGTTTTTACCGATACGAGACATATTCAGTATTCCCCCTTAGAAGACTTGGCAAAGAACTTCACCGCCCACATTGGCTTCGCGAGCCTCGGCGTCGGACATGACGCCACGGGGGGTGGAGATGATGGAAATACCAAGACCGTTGTAGACCTTGTTCAGGTCTTTGATCTTCGAATACACACGACGGCCCGGTTTGGACACGCGCGCGATTTCCTGAATGGCGGGCTGACCTTCGTGGTATTTCAGCTCGATCTTCAGTTCGCGCAAGCCCGGACGGGATTCACTTTCTTCGAAGCTGCGGATAAAGCCTTCGCGCTTGAGAACGTCAAGCACGTTGGCGCGCAACTTGGATGCGGGCGCAATAACAGAGGACTTGGAAGCCATCTGGCCATTGCGAATACGGGTCAGCATATCACCCAAAGGATCTGACATGGACATGTGTCTGTCTCCCCTTACCAGCTCGATTTGACGACGCCGGGGATTTGACCCGTCGAAGCCAGATCACGCAGTGCGATGCGCGAGAGCTTAAATTTACGATAGTTACCGCGCGGGCGACCGGAAAGGCCACAACGCAGACGGAGACGATTTTGTGCAGAGTTGCGCGGCAATTCAGCCAGTTGCAACTGTGCCTGGAAGCGCTCTTCCAAAGACAAGCTTTCGTCTTTGGTCATCGCTTTCAATTTCGCACGCTTGTTCGCGTACTTCTTGACCAGGCGTTCACGCTTGTTGTTGCGCTCGATAGCAGATTTCTTAGCCATTACGCATTGCCTCCAGTCTCGCCGGCAAACGGCATGTTCATCAGACGAAGCAGAGCTTTTGCTTCTTCATCGTTTTTGGCCGAGGTGCAGATCACGATGTCCATACCGCGGACACTATCGACTTGATCGTAGTCGATTTCCGGGAAGACGATCTGTTCTTTGAGGCCCATGGCGAAGTTGCCATTGCCGTCAAAGCCCTTGCCGTTCACACCGCGGAAGTCACGAACGCGGGGCAACGCAATGTTGACCAGACGATCGTAGAATTCGTACATGCGATCTTTACGCAAGGTAACCTTGGCGCCGATAACCTGTCCGTCGCGCAGCTTAAAGCCAGCGATGGACTTGGCGGATTTGGTTTTTACGGGTTTTTGACCGGTGATCAGGGTCAAGTCAGAGATCGGACCTTCGATCTTTTTCTTGTCCTGAGCCGCTTCGCCAACACCCATGTTGAGAACGATTTTTTCCAGCTTCGGAATTTGCATCGGGTTCGCGTAGTTGAACTCCTCTTGCAAAGCCGGAACGACCTGTTCGCTATACACTTGTTTCAAGCGTGCCATATCTTAAGTCCTTCCTTAATCCAAAAGCTCGCCGGAACGCTTAGCGAAGCGCACCTTGCGGCCATCGACGTCCTTGAAACCGACGCGCGTGGGCTTGTCGTCTTTCGGATCGATGTGAGCGATGTTGGAAAGATCAATCGGAGCTTCTTTCTCAACAATGCCACCTTCGGACATCTGGGAGGGACGGGTGTGACGTTTGACAACGTTCACGCCCTGCACGATTGCACGGTTCTCGCTCGGCTCAACACTCAGCACTTCGCCGGTTTTACCCTTGGAGCGACCCGTGAGCACGACGACTTTGTCGCCTTTTTTGATTTTGCTCGCCATCACAACACCTCGGGTGCCAGAGAGATAATTTTCATGTACTTCTTCGCACGCAGTTCGCGGGTCACCGGGCCGAAGATACGGGTGCCGATGGGCTCGCCTGCGTTGTTCAGAAGAACAGCTGCGTTGTTATCAAAACGGATGGTTTGGCCGTCCGGACGTTGAATGTCCTTAGCCGTGCGCACCACAACAGCGCGGTGCACGTCACCCTTTTTGACTCGACCACGTGGGATCGCTTCCTTAACGGAAACGACGATCACATCGCCGACGGAAGCATACTTACGCTTCGAACCACCCAACACCTTGATGCATTGCACCCGGCGAGCGCCCGAATTGTCAGCAACCTCCAGATTGGATTCTGCCTGAATCATGGGTTTATCCTTTATTCCGTGTCACGGTCTCTGCCCAAAGCAACGTGCTTTAAGCAGACTCAGTGACAACTTCCCAAGTCTTGCGCTTAGAGAGCGGACGGCATTCGCGGATGCGAACAATTTCGCCTGCTTTCACAGCATTGTTTTCGTCGTGCGCGGCATATTTTTTAGATTTACGCACGTACTTTTTGTAGATCGGGTGCATCACGCGGCGCTCGACCAGAACGGTAACCGTTTTGTCTTGCTTGTCGCTAACCACGACACCCTGAAGAATACGCTTCGGCATTCTCTATACTCCTTAAGACGCGGACGCGCTTGAGCGCTCGCCGAGGATCGTTTTGATGCGCGCAATGTCCTTACGGACTTGAGTTTTACGCGCGGTGTTTTCCAATTGACCGCTGGCGCCTTGGAAACGCAGGTTGAAGGACTCTTTGCGTAAGTCGATCAGCTGCGTCTTGAGCTCGTCGTCGCTCTTCGTGCGGATATCTGACGCTTTCATCGATTAGCCCTCCTCGCCGAAGCGGGTTACGAATTTGGTGCTTACCGGCAACTTTGCAGCTGCCAATTCGAAAGCGCGTTCAGCGATTTCACGGGAAACACCGTCGATTTCGAACATGATGCGGCCGGGTTTCACGCGGCACGCCCAGTATTCCGGAGAACCCTTACCTTTACCCTGACGAACTTCGGCAGGTTTTTGGGACACGGGCACATCCGGGAAGATGCGGATCCATACACGACCGGCACGTTTCATGTGACGGGTCATGGCACGGCGAGCGGCCTCGATTTGGCGCGCAGTCACGCGTTCCGGCGACGTGGCTTTGAGGCCATAGCTGCCGAAGTTGAGCGTAAATCCACCCTTGGCATTGCCATGGATGCGGCCCTTGTGGGCTTTACGGAACTTAGTACGTTTGGGGCTCAGCATTGTCTGCTACCCTTTACCTTCTAGTTATTAATTTAACCTTGACGCTGCTGCGGTTGCTGCGCCTGGGCTTTCTTTTCGGTCGCCATCGGATCGTGGGCGAGGATTTCGCCTTTGTAGATCCAAACTTTGATACCGCATACGCCGTACGTGGTGTGCGCGGAAGCCGTCGCATAATCCACTTCGGCACGCAGGGTGTGCAACGGAACACGGCCTTCGCGGTACCAAACGGTACGAGCGATTTCCGCGCCGCCCAAACGGCCTGCGCAGTTGATACGGATACCTTCAGCGCCCATACGCATCGCCGATTGAACGGCGCGCTTCAGGGCACGGCGGGTGGATACACGGCGTTCGAGCTGCTGTCCGATGTTGTCGGCCACCAACTGTGCGTCGAGTTCCGGCTTGCGGACTTCAACGATGTTGAGGCTGACGTCGGAGTCGGTCATACGAGCGACTTCGCGGCGCAGTTTTTCGATATCGGCACCTTTCTTACCAATCACAACACCCGGACGGGCGGAGTAAATGGTAACGCGGGCTTTTTTCGCCGGGCGTTCGATGATGATCTTGGATACGCTGGCCTGTTTCAACTTTTCGGTCAGGTATTCACGGATCTTGATGTCTTGATGAAGCAGATCGGCAAAATTGCTGTCGGCGTACCAACGCGAATCCCATGTGCGGTTGATACCAACACGGAAGCCGATCGGATTAATCTTATGTCCCATTATGCGGTCTCCTCACGCTCACGCACGATGAGGCGCAAATTGCTGAACGGTTTTTGAATTTTACCAACGCGGCCACGTGCACGAGCTTTCCAGCGTTTCATCACCATGGCGCGGCCAACAGTGGCCTCTGCGACATAGAGACGATCAACGTCCAGCTGGTGGTTGTTTTCAGCGTTAGCAATGGCGGATTCCAAAAGCTTCTTCACGTCGACCGCGATGCGGCGTTTCGAGAAGGTCAATTGGCCCAGTGCACTTTCGCAGCTTTTGCCACGGATCATGCCACAAAGCAAGTTGAGCTTTTGCGGGCTGACGCGAATCATTTTCGCGAAAGCCATGGCTTCATTGTCGCCTATGGGGCGTGCAAAGCTAGTCTTACCCATGATTAGCCCCTCTTACCCTTCTTGTCCGCCAAGTGACCCAAGTACGTGCGGGTCGGCGAAAATTCGCCAAACTTGTGGCCGATCATTTCTTCGGTCACCAGAACGGGGACAAATTTCTTGCCGTTGTAGACACCAAAAGTGAGGCCCACAAACTGCGGCAAAATGGTGGAACGACGCGACCAGGTTTTGATGACCTGATTGCGGCCGGCGTCACGGGCTGCTTCTGCTTTCTTGAGCAGATAGCCGTCAACGAACGGACCTTTCCATACGGAACGCGGCATCTGTGCCTCTCCTACTTACCGTGACGGCGGCGCATGATCATGCCGTCCGTCTTCTTGTTCTTACGAGTGCGCTTGCCTTTGGTGGGCTTGCCCCAAGGCGTAACCGGGTGACGACCACCAGCGGTGCGGCCTTCGCCACCACCGTGCGGGTGATCAACCGGGTTCATGGCAACACCACGAACGCTCGGGCGTTTGCCAAGCCAGCGTTTGCGGCCGGCTTTACCCACTTTGATGTTTTGCTGATCCGGGTTGGACACAGCGCCAATCGTGGCGATGCATTCACCGCGAACCAAGCGCAACTCACCGGACATCAAACGCAGCTGAGCGTAGCCTTGGTCTTTACCGACCAATTGCACGTAAGCGCCTGCGCTGCGTGCAATTTGTGCACCCTTGCCCGGTTTCATTTCCACGTTGTGGATAATGGTGCCGACAGGGATGTTGGCCAGCGGCAACGCGTTGCCCGGCTTGATGTCAACGTTGGTGCCAGCGACGATGGTGTCGCCTGCGGCCAAACGTTGCGGCGCGATGATGTACGCCTTTTCGCCGTCTTCGTACTGGATCAGTGCGATGAAAGCGGTGCGGTTGGGGTCATACTCCAAACGCTCAACAGTGCCGACAACGTCGAACTTGTTGCGTTTGAAGTCGATGATGCGATAGCGACGCTTGTGACCACCGCCGATACGACGTGCGGTGATGCGGCCCGTGTTGTTGCGGCCACCGTTTTTGCGCAGACCTTCGGTCAGGCTTTTTTCCGGTGCACCTTTGTGTAGGCCTGAGCGATCAACAGTAACCAGGTTACGTTGGCTCGGTGTCGTCGGTTTATATGTTTTCAGTGCCATGACTTTATATTCCTCAGACGCCAGTGGTCACATCAATGGAGTCGCCGTCGGCCAAAGTGACGATAGCTTTTTTCTTATCGTCACGTTTGCCTTTGCGGCCACGGAACACTTTAACCTTGCCCTTTTGGACCAGGGTGTTCACGCCCGTCACTTTGACGTTGAAGAGACCTTCAACGGCAGCGCGGATCTCCGGCTTGGAAGCATCCATAGCGACTTCGAAAGCCACCTGGTTGTGCTCGCTCAGCAGCGTCGCTTTCTCAGTGATGAGAGGACGACGCAGAACTTCGTACATACGTTCCTTGCTCACGCTCATTTCAAACGCTCCTGCAGCTTGGATACGGCGTCCTGGGTCAGCACCAAAGTGTCGTGACGCAAGATGTCGTATACGTTCGCGCCTTGGCTCGGCAGAACATCGAGACCGATGATATTGCCCGCAGCCAATGCGAAGTTTTGGTTTACTTCCGCGCCGTCGATGACCAGAGCCGAACCCCAACCGAGAGCGGCCAGTTTTTTGTTCAGATCAGCGGTTTTCGGTGCGGACAGCTCTGCGGTGTCGACCACCACCAGCTTGCCTTCGGCTTGCTTGGCGGACAGTGCGGTTTTCAGAGCCAGTTTACGGACTTTCTTCGGCAGCTTGTGCTCGTAAGAACGCGGGGTCGGGCCGAAAACGGCGCCACCACCACGGTGTTGCGGCGCACGAGACGTACCTTGACGCGCGGAACCCGTACCTTTTTGGCGGAACGGCTTCTTACCACCACCGGACACGTCGGTGCGGCCTTTGACCGCGTGCGTGCCTTGACGGCGTTTGGCGAGCTGCCAGTTCACGGCGCGAGCCAACAAGTCGGAACGAACGTCCAGACCGAAGATCGCTTCGTCGAGATCGACGCTGCCGGATTTTTTGTTATCGAGGCTGATTACATCGAGTTTCATTTATCTTACTCCTCGCCTTCAGCAGCTGCTTCAGCTGCCGGAGCTTCTTCAGCCGGTGCTTCTTCAGCGCCGCCCAGCGTAGCTGCTGGGAACGGAAGACCTTCCGGGGCGTTCTTTTTCACAGCGTCGCGAACCAGAACAAAGCCGCCTGCGGAACCGGGCACGGAGCCCTTAACCAAGATCAGGCCGCGATCGTCGTCGGTAGAGACGACTTCGAGGTTCAGCGTGGTGACGCGTTCAGCACCCATGTGACCAGCCATCTTTTTGCCTTTGAAGACCTTACCTGGGTCTTGGCATTGGCCGGTGGAGCCGTGAGAACGGTGAGAGATGGACACGCCGTGTGACGCGCGCAGGCCGCCGAAGTTGTGGCGTTTCATACCACCGGCAAAACCTTTACCGATAGAAGAGCCGGTCACATCAACGTACTGACCGTCAACGAAGTGGCTGGCGGCGAGTTCAGCACCAACATCCACAAACGCATCAGCCGGCACGCGGAATTCAGCGAGTTTCTTTTTGGGTTCAACCTTAGCTTTGGCGAAGTGACCACGTTGGGCCTTCGTTTGGCGTTTGGCTTTGGCAGCGCCGACACCGAGTTGGAGGGCCGTGTAGCCATCCTTTTCTTCGGTCTTCTGCGCCACGACTTGGCAATTGTCCACTTTTAGCACGGTCACGGGAACGTGAGTGCCATCGTCTTTAAAGACGCGGGACATACCAACCTTTTGGGCGATTAATCCGGTACGCATTGGTCCCTTTCCCTAAGCCTTTTCTATAGAGGCTTAATGGTTCAGTTAAAGTTTAATTTCAACGTCCACACCGGCGGCGAGGTCGAGCTTCATCAGCGCGTCCACGGTTTGCGGAGTGGGGTCAACGATATCCAACACACGCTTGTGCGTGCGCATTTCGAACTGTTCGCGCGACTTTTTGTCGATGTGCGGGCCGCGCAAGACAGTGAATTTTTCGATCCGGGTCGGAAGCGGGATCGGACCACGAACTTCAGCGCCAGTGCGCTTCGCCGTGTTCACAATCTCACCAGCGGACTGATCCAGTACGCGGTGATCAAACGCTTTCAAGCGGATGCGAATGTTTTGGTGTTCCATGTTTTGAACCCTAACAGTGGAAGTCCCCGCCCAAACCTGAGCGGGGATTTTCCGTTTCCTTAATCCGTAACTTTGGAGACAACACCGGCGCCGACGGTACGGCCGCCTTCGCGGATTGCGAAA